>NZ_QQTY01000005.1:300000-468534 GCF_003670115.1 Natronorubrum halophilum | reverse complement strand
AGCGGCGGGGTTCCTCCCGTACCCATCCCGAACACGGAAGATAAGCCCGCCTGCGTTACGGGGAGTACTGGAGTGCGCGAGCCTCTGGGAAAGCCGTTTCGCCGCCTCCACTCATACCTCGATCCCGAATCCGGGATCACTGCAGCAGCGTAGAACAGCCACGCTGCACTTTCATCACCCGTGAGAGGGTCCGCCGGGACTCTCTGCGGTATCACTACCCTGCACAGCGATGGCTGTGCGGGGTTGTTATCTGTCTCGAGGACGGTAATAACTGCATGTACTACTCACTGATTTCAGTAATACCAAATTTATTTGGAATGTGATTTATTCTAATGTGTGGGGAATCCACTGAATATGACCACGCCGGATCTTTCCCTCGATTCCATGTATGGAATCCTTTCGGAGCCCCGTCGCCGATACGTCCTATACTACTTTTTAGACAACGATCACGCAAATATCGAAGAACTCTCCCTACAGATTGTGGCATGGGAACAACGTATCTCGATCGATGAAGTCTCTGAAGAGCAAACGCAACGACTAACAAGTTCGTTAATTCATACGCACATCCCACTGCTTGCGGGTCACGGACTCGTCGACTACGATAGCCGAACCGGAGACATAATTATCGCTGACGGCTTCGCCGATATTCGCGTGACTGCCAACCGCGCCAGATCGATCGAAGAGGGGGAGGTTGAACTGACCGGCTCATCCTGAGAGGTGTCCCTCTACAGCGAGCCAATAACTCGATCGTCGGACAGCGACCAACGATAGTACTCGTTCTATCCAGACGTTCGGAGAGCGGTCGCCACGCTATACTCGAGTACTCGTAACTACACTCGAGACAGAAGAGAACGGGAGTTGCACACCTGCTGGTACGGCGACGGGAGCAGTCGCTCCGGTTCGAATCGGAAACGGTGTCACCCGGAACACTAACGTCCAGCCTCATCCCGTGGCGGCATGCCGCGTCGGCTGGCTAACCCTCGTGCCGGGCGAAGGAGTATCGAGCTCCTCGGTCGGGTGGGCGAAGCCCACCGAATTACTGTCGCGCGCCCGGGTTCGCCGTACTGTCATCGCACCCGAATGGGTTTGCTCGGACGGGGACTTGAGGCACGCAGTGTGACTAGACGTGCATCCGGTTTAACTCTTGCACTGTCAGCGTCGCTCCGCCAGTCGCGGTCGACGACGTTCTCAGGCGGGCTCCGGTGCCTCGGTGATGGTTCCCTCGTTCTCCGAAAGCCATTGGTCGTAGGTTGCTTGGTCGACGGCGACGACTTCGGCCTCCATCCTCGAGTGGCCAGCGCCACAGAACTCGGTACAAACGACGTCGTAGCGTCCGGGTTCGTCGACAGTGGTTCGGGCACGGGTGTAGTCGCCGGGGAACGCATCCTGTTTGATACCCAGATCCGATACGAAAAGCGAGTGAATAACGTCGTCACTGGTGAGCCAGATAGTCACGTTCTCGTCTGCAGGTATTACGATCTCGTTTTCGGTCGTCACGTTTGCCTCGGGGTAGGTCGCTTGCCATTCCCACTGATAGCCGCGAACGTACACCTCCTCGTCACCGGTTTCGGGGAGATCCGCGAGGGATTCGAATTCCTCCTGACTGCGGTCGTCGCCGTCGATCGCCTGGGAGGGTGACACGTAGGGATTGACGAGGACGCTGTAACCGGCGAGTCCGACGAACAGGAGGATGAGCGCCGTCGCAGCGGTCCAGGTGATCTCGAGGGCGGGATCCTCCGTGGTCGGCTGGGGATCGTCGTTGTCGTGAAACTTGACGGCCGCGTAGACGAGAATCATCAGGACGAACAGCGTCAACGGTAGAGCGACGTAGAGGAGTTGGTACTCGAGCCCATCGATGAGTTCGCGGTTGGGAGACTGTGCTGCGACCGTCCCAGTTAGCGCGAGGAGGCTCGAGAGCACCGTGACGGTCAGTGTGATGATCGTGCATCGGCGGCTACCCATTGGTGGCTGTTCGACGACCGGCGTGTTATACAGTGTTCATCGATATCTGAACAATCACGGATTCGTACCAGTACTAAACGCAGTACTGTTCGTAGAAACATCAGTAGTGCTGAAAGTCATAGGAACATCTATTCACCTTTATTGGAATCGATAATGAGCCTACCGCTATGCACGGCGACGAGCGGCGAGGATGGATGACTGGGGGTGGCGGGTGACGATGAACCGTGCACTCGTGGAGGTTTCACTGTTCGGAATCGTCATCGTTAGCTGTCTCCTGACGGTCGTGTTGGCGCGTCGGTTGCGATCCGATCCGTCACCGGACGGGGGCTACGCGACGGGTCGCAGGCGTCGGTTCGACCTGGCCGACCTCAAGTCCGCCGCCGTTCACTGGACGACGACGACCAACCACCGTGAGATCGGCCTGCTCTACATCGCGTTCGGCACCGTCGCGGCGATCTGGGGCGGAATTGACGCGATGATGATTCGGACGCACCTGTTGACTCCCGAAGCGAACCTCTGGACCGAGCAGACGTACAACGAACTGTTCACGATGCACGGGCTGACGATGCTGATCTTCTTCGTCACGCCCGTCTTCTTCGGCATCGGGAACTACTTTCTGCCGCTGCTGATCGGTGCTGACGACATGGCGTTTCCGCGGCTCAACGCGGTCGGGTTCTGGCTGTTACCCCCGTCGCTGTTGCTCGCTCGGCTGGGAATCGTCGCCGAAGTAACCGGTTCGTTGCTCGCAGTTGTCGTTCCGTCGGAGTGGCTGTCGGTTCTGTTTGCGTTTCAGGAGCCGGCGATCGGGTGGACGATGTATCCGCCCCTGTCACTGGCTCCGAACCCGCAGACGAATTTCCTCCTGTTAGGGCTGCATTTGAGTGGCATCGCTACCACGATCGGGGCGATCAACTTCATCACGACCATCGTCTACGAGCGCGACGAGTCGATCGGTTGGGCGAACCTCGATATCTTTTCCTGGAACATGCTCGTGACGAGTGCGATCATCGTCTTTGCGTTCCCGCTGTTGGGAACCGCGTTGCTCATGTTGTTGTTCGATCGAAACTTCGGGACGACGTTTTTCGCCGTCGAGGGCGGCGGTCCGATCCTCTGGCAGCACTTGCTCTGGTTCTGGGGCCACCCCGAGGTGTACATCATCTTCCTGCCAGCGACCGGGCTCATGAGCCTCATACTGCCGAAGTTCGTCGGGCGAAAGCTGTTCGGCTTCAAATTCATCGTCTACTCGACGATCGCTATCGGCGTCCTCTCGTTTGGCGTCTGGGCTCACCACATGTTCACGACCGGAATCGATCCCCGCATCCGGGCGAGTTTCATGGCCACCTCTATCGCCATCGCCGTTCCCAGCGCGATCAAGGTATTCAACTGGATCACCACCATGTGGAACGGGGACGTCAAGCTCGCCGCGCCGACGATACTCTGTGTCGGCTCGATCGGTCTGTTCATCGTCGGCGGTGTCACCGGCATCTTCCTCGCCGTGATTCCGGTTGACATCATCTACCACGGCACCTACTACGTCGTCGGTCACTTCCATCTCATCCTCATGGGGATCATCCCCCTCATGATGTTCGCCGCAAGCTACTACTGGTATCCCTTGATCACCGGCCGGATGTACGATCGACGGCTCGCGATCTTCCAGTCGTCGCTGCTCGTCATCGGCGCTGCGCTCACGTTCATGACGCTGATGGCGCTCGGCTTCCTCGAGCTCCCCCGTCGATACGCGACCTACCCACCGGAGTACGCGTGGCTACAGGTCGTCGCAACCGTCGGTGCCTTTCTGATCGGGATCAGCGTCCTCATGTGGCTGTACAACATGCTCTGGTCGTACTTTCAGGGTGCGCCCATCGAAACCGCCGATCCCTGGGAGCTGAAAGCGACCGAGCAGTTCACCCCCGAGTGGCAATGGTTCGAGGATCGCCTCGAGCGCAAGCACGGGGTGCCACCGAGCGAACCCGACGAAACCCGCCCGTCGTACGTACCGGCCCAGGAGGATCGGCCGTTGTCGCTGTACAGCCGGATCAAACCGGTCGCGCGGACCGCCGCCAACGATGCTGGAACGGGTGCGGTCGGCGGCTTCGTCGGTACGATGTTCATGACCGGCGTGCTCCTCGTCGCGGTGGTGCTGGGCGCGTTCGAACTCGAGTCCTTCGCGAACCTCGCGACGTTCGTCGGGCTGCCGGCCAACCTCACCCTGGGCTACGGGCTCTTCCTCGTCGGCGGAATGACGGTTTGGCCGCTGCTGTTCCTATCGCTGGGTGAGTACTTACCGGGTGAGCTCACGCTCGTCACGGGGCTGTGGTACGCGACCGTCATCGCCTCGGGATTCGCGCTCGCCTTCTATACCGGCCAGCTCGGCCTCGAACTGGTGACGTACCTCCTCTTCGTCTTGCTCGCTCACTGGATCTACGGGCTCGGACTCGCCGGCACGATCGCGTTCCTCGGCGGTCGCCAACGCCGTCCGTCTACGGGGGACGAGAACGAATGAGCGCCGATGACGACCCGTCTCCCGACGCGACCGAACCGCCCGCCACCGACGAGACGGGTCCGATCGAACCGACGCTGGAGACGGAGTCGATACTGTTGACGTACGCGGCACCCTTTCTCGGCGTCGTCCTGATCGCCGTCGGTATTCCGCTCGCGATCGTCGGCGGCTACGTCGTCGTTCAGGACGGCGTCGGTCTCTGCGGTGAGCCGACGATCTCGGCCACACCCGCGGACGAATACGGCGGAGCGACGGCGACTATCGAGGAACTGCCAGCCCAGGAACTCTCGACCGCCGAACGACAAGCCCTCGAGGAAGCGATCGACAGTCCGCTTCGGGAGGGGACAATCGACGGCGAGGGTTCGAACGAGGAGGCGCTGCTCGAGGGGGTGATCGTCGAGTACGAAGGCGAGCGCTACTACGTCCAGATCACGTCTCAAAATACCTGTCTCGAGGTCGAGCCGCTGTTGTTCCCGATCGGCGGCGTCGCGATTTTCATCGGCGTTCTGGGCGTGTTGACACCGCCAATCTATCGGAAGATGGCCGGCTTCGAGGAGCGGATGCAACGCTAGCGCTCGGTTCCATCGATGATTCCGGGATCGAAAACTACGTTCGACTGGTGTCGATCGGGAAGCGCAACGGTACGAAACGAGGCGGGTGCGTCGCGCTCGTGCTACCTGTTCGACTCGTTAGAGGTGTTCGACTTGTTCGAATCGGTCGCGGCGTCCGATCCGCTCGCCGTGTTCGACCCGTTGGTGGTCGACTCGTCGGTTCTGTTCGGTTCGTTGTTCGTCATCGGATCCGGCTGGGGAGCGACGACCTCTCCGTCACCCGGCTGTTCGGGGGCGTAGGAGAACTGGCCCTTGCCGTCCGGCGCTTCGCCCTGGGTCCAGGGGTAGCCGGGATCGGGCTGCTGTTCGCACCGGGTCGAGATGAACGTGTAGTTGTATTCCTGGTTCTCCTGTTCCTGCGGAAAGCTCGCGGGCACCGGCACCGGATCGTCCAACGTTTCCAGGGCCTCGAGCCACTGGTTCTGGTGCATGGTGTCCCGGGCGATTAGATAGGAGAGCATGTCCTTCATGCCCGGATCGTCGGTGTACTCCCAGAGGCGAGTTGCGAGGGTCCGACCGGTCGCCTCGGCCATCACGTTCGCGTAGAGATCCCCGGCGAGGTTGCCCGACGCGGCGATATAGCCCCCGGTGAACGGAACGCCGTTGCTGTCGACGGGCATCGCCGACTGGCCGGCCGAGAGGAACTGACGCGGGTTCTGTCCGGTCATCGCCGCGGCGGTGGCTGCGGTTTCCCGGGCGTCGTCGTCCATCTGCTTGGGCGAGCCTCGGAGGTTCTTCGTGACCGCGGTGGCGAGCATTTCGATGTGACCGAGCTCCTCGGCGGCGGTTTCCATCAGCAGGTTCCGATATTCCTCGTAGTCCTCGGGCAGCGCCCAGGCCTGGAACATGTACTGCATGGCGACGCGCATCTCGCCCTCCTGGCCGCCGATCGCTTGCTGCAGAAGCTTGGCGAAGTGGGGATCCGGTTCTTCGACGGTAACCTCGTACTGGAGTTCCGGTTCTTGGAAGAACATCCACTCCGTTCTCCCCACAACGATCCTGATAATGGTGTTACTTGCCTACGCGCCGTTGTACTGACATATGGTGGCGGCGTTGTGTCAGCATGGCAAACCATTATGATAGCCTCGGTGGTCGGACGTAAAGATGGTACTACCAATGCAACAGGACACCTCAGGATCGACATCGCGACGAACGTTCATCAAGTACGGACTGGCCACGACGGGGGTTCTCGTCGGTCCCTCGAGTGCAGGCGCAGCGTCCGGTGACGCCCGGGGTAACGCCGACTCGAGTCGGCCACTCGAGCAGGGACTGATGCGATCCTATCAGCACATACCGAACAGTCAGATCACGGTCGATGACGCCATAACCTGGCAGCCGACGGGACTCGAGGGGCCGTATCAAACGTACGTGATCTCCTACGACCACGCCCCATCGTATCAGGCGCTTCTGTTCGCGGACGACGGTCGCGATGGAGCGACGCCCGGACCCGAAGGAAACGGCAACGGGGGACCCGAGACGGAGGCCCGGACGGGCGCGCTCCGGTCCGGAGACACGATTTCGCTCGGCTCCGTTTGGGGGTCGCCGTCCGAGACGAATCACAGGTACGTCACCGTCGGACTCGAGGACGGGAGAGGTGGCGACGGGTCGCCACCCGAGGAGTAAGCGCTCTCTCGAGACGATCCGTAACGGATGCCCTCGGCGGACGTACGCGGTCGTGGGTTCGTGTAATCGAGCACGAACGGCCACCGGGGTTTTTCCCGACTCGCTGTGGTACCAATTCATCCCTGTGAGGTGAATGTAGTGGTCGAAAACGGCGAGAGACGGCGCGCCGCGGCGAAGTGCGAGCGCTGCGGAGCGATCGGTATCGTTCAGATCTGGCCCGACGGGACGCACAAACCCCTCGGCCAGACGGCGTTCTGTGACTGTGGCGACCCGACGTTGCGCGTTCTCGAGACGGACCTCGAGGCTGGGGACGACCGTCCTTGAGACGGGCGAGCGTACCGGTGTACAGGAGTTCGAGCGACCGGCGCGGTCGAAACTTCCGTCCGCCCGGAGTACAGTTGTCGGGGGCGATCAGCGCTCGCTGCGGTCGCCGTCCGTCGGAGTGCGCGCTCCCGGCGGCTCAGACGCTGGCACCGACGTAGAGGACGGTCACGAGGAACACCCAGACGATGTCGACGAAGTGCCAGTACAACGAGACGGTCGCGATGGAGGTGTCCTGGTCTGGGCCGTAGTACCCTCGCAGCGCCCGCCAGAAGAGGACGGCGATGCCGCCGATGCCCAACGCGACGTGGATCCCGTGGAGGCCGGTTAGCCCGAAGAAGGCGCTCCCGAAGATACCTTCGGAAAGGGAAAAGCCCTCGTGGACGATGAACTCGTAGTACTCGTAGGCCTGTCCGCCGAGGAAGACGATCCCGAGGGCGAGCGTCGTCCCGAGCAGTGCTAAAAACCGACGCCGGTTCCCGTCGTACAGGGCCTCGTGGGCGTAGTGGAACGTCACGCTGCTCGAGATCAGGATCAGCGTGTTGACTACCACGAGCGAGGTCAAAAGCGGCGGTAACTCCGCCGGCGGCCAGCTACCGATTCGGACGAAGAAGTAGTAGATGATCAGTGCGCCGAACGTCGAGACGTCGGTCGCGAGGAAGAGCAGCGTCGTCGAGACGTACGAATCACGCGACTTCGTCGGCCCGACTCCGTTTCGGGCGGGCGCGAGAAACGCTTCGTCGACCCAGCCGGCGACGCCGGCCAGCAGGCCCATCGTCCCGACGACGGCGAGGAAAACCCCGAGCAGCGGCGGTACGACGCCGGCTGTAATCCCGAGCAGGGCGATCGCGAGTCCGCTGTAGAGGCCGCCGGCACCGAGTGCGGCGACGAGGGGCCAGCGGCTGCGGTGTTCGTGTCCGTCGTCGCCGTGTTCGGAGTGGTCTCCCGGCCCGCCGTAGTTTTCCGGCGTGCTGGGACCGACGGGGCCGGCGTGTCCGTCCGGTGGATCGCCGCGTGAGGCCTCGTGGCCGGACCCATCGGTCCGGATCACCGGTGTCTCAACTGGCCCGTCGTCCGAATCGCTCGAGTCGCTGAACCGGGCGCTCATACTCCCGGTTCCACGTCGAGTCGGAAAAAAGATCGCCGTTTACGGTCTCGTATCGAGTTCGTACGCTGACAATCGGGTACGAACGCTCGTGAGCGGAAGGCGTTTCCTCTCGACTCGAGACATTCCGAGGGAGAACGCGGAATTCAGTAGAGATACTCGTCTTCGCGCAGCTGGACGTAGCCGCCGTTACGGTAGTCGAACTTCCGTTTCTTGTAGGCGAGTAAGATCTTCGTTGCGCCGAGGCCGGCGGAGTATCCCCTGCCGGTCATCACGTTTCCGGTGCCGCTGCTCTGCATGTCGTTGATGACGTCGAAGGCCCAGTCCCAGTCGTCGGGCTGGTAGTCCTTGACGATATCGGCAAAGGCGACGTTTCGAAGGATTTCGTCGCCGATGGCGCGTTTCCAGATGTCGTTGTAGTTCTCGAGCGAGTCCGTCCCGGCCAGTCGACCCGCGATTTTCCCCGTGCGAACGGCGACGTGGTAGCCGCCCTCGTGGAAGGCCGACGTCGTCCCCATCGCGCCGCCGGCGACGGCGATGTTCGCACCGACGGGCGACTCGATCGGTCGCGTCGACGAGATCGGATAGGTTTCGGTCCCCTTCGACTTTCCGCGGTCCTCGACGATCGGGATGTCCTCCTCGACGTCGTACTCGTCGCCGTACTCCTGCTCGAGCAGCCGGGTGATGTACTCCGACCCCGACGGCAGTTGGTCGTCGTCGGGGTGGAGCAACCGGTAGGAGCCGGGGTTTTCGACATCCTCGAGTTCCATACCGATGGGCATCGTCAGGCCGACGCGGGCGACCGTCCCGTCGTTGGGGAACACCCACGGGTAGGCGGTCTCGCCGGGCATGTAGCCCCACCAGAATTTGAGGGTGTCCTCGAACTCCTCGAATAGCTCTTCGGGGAACTCTCGATACTCCTGGTAGGCGATGTGGTTGGCCGTCGGCGGCGAGAGGTAGTCGGAGACGCTGCGGCCGGGTGCCGTAAACTGGTCGAGCGCGTCGAGGGTGATTCGACGCTGCGGACCGTCGGCGAGGACGACGTACTGTGCCTCGAGCTGGTCGCCGTTCGAGAGGGTCAACGTGTGAGTCGGCCCCTTCGAACTCGAGGCCCGGAGATCCGTCTCGAGGTCTTTGACGCCGGTCCCGACGCGGAGATCAGCGCCGGCGTCGTCCGCGCGTTCGTGGAGCCAGTCGTCCATTCGTGCGCGGTGGAAGGTGTAGCCGAACTTGGGATAGCTGGCTTCGATTCCGGTCGTCGTCAGTCTGACGGCGCTGTTGGGACCGATGAATTCGGTCGCCTCGAGTTCCCGGTGGATGACCTCGTCGGGAATCTCCCGATAGTCGAAGTCCATGATGTCGATCCAGTAGTCAAGCATGCCGGCGGCGTCGGTCGAATCCGGACCGATTCCGTCGCGGTCTTCCCGCGGGACGCCCTGTTCGAAGAGGACCGTCTCGGCACCGTGGACGGCGGCCCGTTCGGCTGCGGACGTACCTGCGGGGCCCCCACCGACGATGGCGACGTCAACGCGTTCCATACACCAGTGAAACTCAGTCGGCCGTCTTAAACTGCGTGAAATTCCTGTCAGGGATGAATGCCACGCGAGACGGTATACTCCCGCGGCGGCGGCCCGCGTCTCGACGCGTACGTCCCGAGTCGACTGCTGGGAGACGAACGCTTTTGATCACACCGCTCGAGGAACCGGACATGACCGACTTTGGGAGCGATGTCGAAGGCGATGCCACCGCGATCACGGACACGGCTGACGTACTCGTCCTCCGAACGGGGACCCACGGGATCCCGGTCGAACAGTACGTCGCCGCCGTCCGCGAGCGGCTTCCGAACCGGACGGTCGAACTCGCCCGAACGCCCGCCGAGGAGCGCGAGAAGATCGAAGACGCCCGATTCGTTACCGGAATGACGCTCGGTGACGACCTCCTCGAGGCCGCCGAGAACCTCGAAGTCTTCGCGTGTGCGTACGCGGGGACTGGCCACCTTCCCCTCGAGCGACTCGAGGAACGCGGCGTCACGGTGACGAACGCGTCCGGAGTCCACGGCCCCAACATCGGCGAGCACGTGCTGGGGGCGATCCTCCGATTCGCGCGCCGGTTTCACGTCGGGGCGCGCCACCAGCGCCGCCGGGAGTGGCGTCACTATCAGACCCACGAACTGCAGGGATCGACGGTAACGATCGTCGGGCTCGGAGCGATCGGACGGGCGGTCTGCGAGCGCCTCGAGCCCTTCGGCGTCGAGACGATCGGCGCGCGTTATACGCCCGAAAAGGGCGGACCGACGGACGAGGTGATCGGTTTCGAGGGGGACGCCTTCGACGCGGCGCTGGCGAAAACGGACTATCTCGTCCTCGCGTGTCCGCTCACCGAAACCACTCGAGGGCTGCTCGACCGCGAGGCGTTTGTGACGCTCGACCCCGACGCCGTCCTCGTCAATATCGCGCGCGGGCCGGTCGTCGACACCGACGCGCTCGTCGAGGCGCTACGTTCGAACTGGATCCGTGGCGCGTCGCTGGACGTCACCGACCCCGAACCGCTCCCCGAAGAGCACCCGCTATGGACCCTCGAGAACGTCCAGATCACGCCGCACAACGCGGGCTACACTCCCGAGTACTACGAGCGACTCGCAGATATCGTCGCGGAGAACGCCCGTCGGTTCGCCCACGATCCAGCCGCTGAACTCGAGAATCAGGTACTCCCCTGATAATCGTACTCGCGAGCCACCTGCAGCGTAACTACGATCCGTCTCGCGATCGCTCACCGTTGACTGTACTTTTTTCATGCGGTAGGTCGAACGTCGGGTATGGAACTGGAACGCGTCTGCACCGGTAGTTCGACGAGCGATCACGAGCGGTCGGAGGACTCGCGGTGACGCTCACGTTCGAGGGGACGATCCTCGTCCCAGCGGCGGATCCGGACGACGGCGAGCGGACGGCCGAAGCGCTCGCTCCCTATCTCGCGTCGACGAGTTCGGTCGTGATCGTCAACGTGATCGAAAAGGCCGGCGGCGCGCCAGACAAGGCCTCGATGGACCAACGCGAGGAGTATGCCGAGGAGATATTCGAGCGGACGCGTCGGCCACTCGAGTCCACGAACGCGGCGATCGAGACGGACGTGCTCTACGGCACCGACATCGTCGAACGGATTTTCGCCGAAGCGGAGGCGCGCGACGTCGACGCCGTCGTCTTCACTCCCCGAAAGAGCAACCGGTTTGCGGAACTACTCACCGGGAACGTGGCGCGGCGACTGGTCAAAGAGGCGTCCGTCCCGGTCGTTGCCCTGCCACAGGCCGGGTCGTCGTAGCGCATTACGCCTGTGGTCTTCATCGAGTTTCGAGATCGATGTCTCGGCGACGCTGCCGGACTACCGGGCGTCGTCGATCGCCGCGACTCGCTCGAGGAACTCCGCGCTCCGTTCGCCCAGCGAAACGGTGTTCGTCTCGTGATCGAACGCGACGGCGTCGGCGTCCGCCAACTTCGGGACGTGACCGTGGCGAAGCGAAATCCGGATGCGACGGCGCGCCCCGAGGAGCGCGTCACCGTAACCGGAGAGCGCGCTTCGGTCTTCCGTCCGGCCCTCGAGCACGAGGTGGTCCGCGAGATCCGATAGCGAGACGGGGCCCTCGCGGGCGTCCAGGTAGCGGAGCACGGCCCGGCGTCGCGAGTCGGCGAGGACGTCGCGCGAATCCGACTCGGTGTTAGAGCCGGCGGAGACGGCCGTCAACGATTCCGGATCGGAGATGACTGGAATCATACCCGTCGTTGGGACCGTCCGTACTAGTGTGCGCCGCCAAATCACACAGGGACGAATCGGTGACCGGTAAGGAAGGAAGAACGAACCGTCCGTATCATCACTACGGCAACTCGTCGGCTGATCCGTTTCAACCCGAACCGAAGCAACGGGGATTCGAGATCGATCTAGAGGTAGCCGTTCTCGAGCAGCAGTTCGCCGTTCAGGACGCTCGCGCCGGCGGCACCGCGGATGGTGTTGTGGGCGAGGCAGTTGTACTGCAGCCCGAACGCCGATTCGCGCAGGCCGCCCGCGGCGATGGCCATCCCGTCACCGAGGGTGCGGTCCATCCGCGGCTGCGGGCGGTCGGGCTCTTCGAAGACGTGGATGAGTGGATCCGGCGAGGAGCGCAGGTCCAGCGACGGGTATGATTCCATGGCTTCGGCGGCGTCCGCGGCGGTGAGATCGTCTTCGGTCTCGACCCAGACGTTCTCGAGGTGGCCGTCGATCGTCGGGATGCGGTTACAGGAGGCCGCGACGTCCATCTCGTTGTGGCTCAGTTCGGCACCGTCGAACTCGCCGAGCAGCTTTCGCGACTCGGTCTCGAGTTTGTCCTCCTCGCTGCCGATGTAGGGGATGGCGTTGTCGATGATCTCCATCGAGGAGACGCCGTCGTAGCCGGCGCCGGAGACGGCCTGCAAGGTCGCGACGTGAACCTTCTCGAGGCCGAACTCAGCGAGCGCGGCGAGCGTAGGGACGAAGGTGATCGTCGAGCAGTTGGGGTTTTTGACCAGCGCGCCGTCCCAGCCGCGCTCGTCGCGCTGGACCTCGAGTAGGTCGAGGTGGTCGGCGTTGACCTCCGGGATGACGAGCGGAACGTCGTCGTCCATCCGGCCGTTCGAGGAGTTCGAGGAGACGATGTAGCCCTCTTCGCAGAACGGGGCCTCGACCGCCGCGCCGACGCTCGAGGGGAGCGACGAGAACAGCAGGTCGACGTCGTTTGGGACCTCGCCGGGTTCGGTCGCGGTGACGGTCGTGTCCGCGACGGCCTCGGGGATCGGGCTGTCGACGCGCCACTTTGCGGCCTGCCGGTACGTCTTACCGGCGCTCGATTCGCTTGCGGTCAGTGCGGCGATCTCGAACTCCGGGTGGGGATCGAGAAGTTGAATCAGTCGCTGTCCGACGGCACCGGTCGCGCCGAGGACGCCTACTCGTACTGCCATTTTCCGGGACTCGGAGTTGTGTCCGCAAAACCGTTTGGGTTTTCGCCGACCGCGGCTCTCGCGACCGGCCTCCTCGCGCCGCCACGGCGGCCCCCTGAGTATCGAGTCCCGCGGCTCAGGGCCGTCGAACTCGAGGAGAAAGCCAGCTTATGCGGCCGCCTGGGCGCTGCTCTTCTTTCGGGTGACGTAGCCCGCGATGCGGTTGCGGACGCCCTTGGACTCGACGTCGGTGAGCTTGGTGACGCTGTCTTTGTTCTGTTCGAAATCGGTGGTGAACGCGTCCGGGTACCGCTCCAGGAGGAGCTTTCCGGTCTTCTTGACGTAGGCCGGTTTGATTGCCATAGAGGGGATTCTTTCTAGAGACTCTTATAACGCACCATTTCTCCCGGTGGGCGATAGCGAGAACGGGTACGGTGCGTCCACGGGTGTGCGAACGGGTTTCGAACCACGCACCTGACGACACGCGCTCGGCGACCCGTTACCAGCAGGCTGAACAGCTCCGGCCGTCCTTCGAGACGGCGGCGAACTGGTCGGATCCGGGCGTCACTCCTCCGACCGAATCACCCCGAGGACGGTGGCGATCTGTCTCGCGAGACCCGCCTCGAGGACGACGGTCACGAGAATAACGAGAAAGACCGACCCGAGCACGATATCCGCACCCGCGGGATTCGTCGGCGGCGCGGCCGTCCGGAGCCGGATGGCGAACAGGGTCGCGACCGACGCCGGGACGATCCCCCGAGGACCGACGAAACTGATGAACAGTCGTTCCCGGACCGTAAACCGCCCGCCGACTGTCGAGACGAAGACGAGCAGCGGACGGAGGACGAACATTAAGACGACGACGAGCGCCACGCCGGCGGTGCCGAGCGCGAAGAGTTCCGAGAACTCGAGCAACGCGGCGAGCGTGATAAAGACGAACGAGAGGACGAGTACGGTCACGTCCTGTTTGAACTGCAGGATATGTTCGCGGTGGGGAAGCTCGAGGTTTCCGAGCGTGAACCCCGCAGTGGCCGCGGCCGCGATACCGGCTTCCGAGAACAGCGAATCCGCGATGGCGAACGCGACGACGGCCCCGGCCAGCGCCAGCAACCGCGCCGTCCGTATCGATTCCTGGGTCGGGAGTTCGACCCGCGTTAGGAGGAGCCAGACCACGCCCGCGATCGCGAGTCCGATGAGAATCCCCGCCCCGAGACGCTCGGCGAACAGGACGACGTAGCCGTCCGGCGAGAGCGCCCGGGACGTCATCGCTTTGAAAATGACGATCGCGAGGATCGCGGCGGTGACGTCGTTGACGATCCCCTCCACCTCGAGCGTCGTCGCGACGTCCTCGCGGACGCGAACCACCGCGAGAATCGGCGTGATAACCGTCGGGCCGGTCGCGACGAGTAACGCGCCGACGAGAAGTGCGATATCCCAGCCCGTCTCGAGCAGGAGCCGAACGGTTAGCGCCGTCCCGAAAAACGCGATCGCCGCGCCGACCGTGACCAACCGTCCGACCGCCCGCGGTGCGTGTCGGAGAATCCCGAGTTCGAGCCGAAACGAGCCCTCGAAGACGATGATGGCGACGCTCACCCCGACGATGGTCGAGAGCGCTTCGCCGAAGGTGTCTGCCGTGACGAGGCCGAGTCCCTCGGGCCCGATAGCGACGCCCGCGAGGATGAGAAAGAGAACGCTCGGGACGCGGTACTTCGTCGCCAGAAACTGAGCGGCGACGCCGAGTCCGACGATGGCTGCGACGAGCACGATGAGGTCGGGATCGACGTGGGTGGACACGGGTTCACCGACCTCCAACGCGCCGGCTCTCGGGTCGACACTCGCCGAAAGAACTCGCGAGCGACCGGCTTTCGCCGGTTTTCACGATCGACATACGCTGATTCCCCACGTCCAGTGACAAAACCTTCGCGTCGCCTCAGGATCGTGAATTATCGATCGCTATCGACAAATCGATCCCGTGAGATCGCACCCACCGAAGCGGCCCTGTTGGCGATATCGCCGACCACCGGACAGGACAAAGACCACCGCAGTTCATCACGCCGACTACAGTTCACCACGCCGAGTGCTCGCGGACGCGCTCGAGCGCCTCGCGTTCGCGCGGCCCTCCGGCCCGGTCGACCACCGACGCGTAGTGCTCGAGTCGCTCGCGAAGCCGGGTTTCGTCGTATCCCGACACCTCGAGTCGCGAGGCGGCGACGGTGGCTTCGACGACGGCCCCGAACCCGCGGTCGATCGTCGGCACCGTCTCGGTCTCGACGTCGGCGTCGATCGGTCGGAGCGCCCACCGCTCCCACTCGGTCCGCTCGTCGGTGCCCGAACCGATCCGCTCGACGGCGACGCGTGCCCACGCGTTCGCGGACTCGAGGATCGGCTCCTCGCGCTCGACGATCGAGAGCGCGGCGTCGGCGAAGACGACGGGGTCGTCGACGAACTGGACGTACCCCTCCCCCCGTCGGTGGAAATTCCGCCGGGTTCGGGTGTTGCCCCACGTGCGAGCGGTGACGGGTGTGTCGGCGTCGCCGGCGAAGAGCCCGAGGGCGGCGACGTTCCAGCGGTCGTTGGGACCGAGCGTCGCAACGACGGATTCGGTCACGCCCGACAGGGTGACGGGCCACTCGGCGGCCGGATCGGCATCGGGACCGTCGGTCGACCGAGATCGGTCGTCGGTCATACGGTAATCGCCCCGCGCTCGAGGGCGATGAACAGCCCGGCTGCGGTGATATCCGCCGTCGTCCCCGGGTTGACGCCGCGGGAAACGAGGTCGTCGGCGAAGGACTCGACGGCTTCCCGGTCGGTCTCCAATGCGTCCCGCTCGAGCAGGTCGGCCGCGCGCCCGGTCACCTCTCGCGCGACGGCCTCGCCGCTGCGGGTCGCGACGAGCGTGTCGGGTCGATCGGCGAGCAGCGTGAGGAAGACGGCCGCGGCGCGCTCCGTCAGCGGGCCATCGGCGTCGGCGAGCCGTTCGGCAGCCGTAAAGGAGCGCTCGAACCCGCTCACCCACTCGCGGGCCACGTCGTCGCCAGGGACGCTCCGGCTCATCACGTCGAGCAGCGTCAGTCCGCGTTCCTCGAGCGCCGGCACCGCGTCGCTTCCCCGGCGGACGTCGAGGGGTTCCATCTCCGCGGGCGGCTCACCGACGAAAACGTCGACGTGATCGAACGCCCGGTAAAATCCGGCCGCGTCGGCGACAGTGGTCTCCTCGCAGACCGACTCGACGATCGGCTGTGACAGGTCCTCGCGGGCCGCACGGACCAGCGGGACGAGCAACAGGATGGCACCGAATTGAGTATTGCCGCCGCCCTGGGCGGCCATCCCCTCGACGCTCCGCTCGAACGCGGGGCCGACCGCGCCGCCGTTGGCTGCCAGCTCG
Organism: Natronorubrum halophilum; assembly: GCF_003670115.1. Taxonomy (NCBI): domain Archaea; kingdom Methanobacteriati; phylum Methanobacteriota; class Halobacteria; order Halobacteriales; family Natrialbaceae; genus Natronorubrum; species Natronorubrum halophilum. The sequence continues at coordinate 452,084 of NZ_QQTY01000005.1, read as the reverse complement.
AGTCCCTCCTGGGCCCCCACCGCGCCCGCGAGGAAGTGTTCGAATCGCAAGTCCTCCAGGTCCCGGTGGCGGTCGACGTTTCCCGGTTTGGGGGTCCCCGCGACCTCGAGCAGGAGTGCCAGTTCCGCGTTCTGCGCCGGCGTTCGCATGACTTCCGCTACGAGTCGGGAGACTTTAGGGCTGTGTTTCCGTTCGTCCGTGAGGCGTCGGCTCGTTCCGTGTTCTCTCGAGACGGAGTTGTTGGTGAGAGTATGGAAATCATCACGTGATCGCACGGCTTCAGTATTCGAACCCGGTCGTGAAGCCCGAATTCAGTGCAGGAGTAACACATACTGAGTAGTATAAATTCGCGAAAATTAAATTAGTATTGATTAGTTCGACATGAAGCAAACAGAGGAGGATCTGAGCTCTGATCTGATTATCGTCGTTGGATTCGTGTTCTCTGCTGTTGTCCTGTTCTACGGGTTAATAAGCGGGAAAATACTTCTCTCTCTTATTGTGGTCCTGTTACTGATGGTGGCCAGAGCACTGTATAAAATACTCGCAGCTATCTCGCGTATCGAGACAACATTCTCCAGCGAGCAGTAAGTGCCCGCAGTTATCGAGCGGTTCCGGCGGGAGCTATCGATCACCGATAGATGTTCTGGTACGCCTCGCGATACTCTCGGAGGGCGATCCGTGCGCGGCGTCTCGAGGAAAAGCCGAACCCGACCGACGGACAGTCGTCGACCGGACACGCCCAGTAAAACGTCTCCGAGTGGGGATCGCTGTCGACCGGTACGTCCGCGTCACACCGGGGACACTGCCACCCCCAGCGCATATCGCCCGCGTACTCGCGACGGCCCATTGGTTCTAGCTCGAGATTGGACGCACCACTGATACGGGATCGGCTGCACGAGTCGCCGCTTTATACGCGATCTCAGTTCGAGGGCTTCGGCTCGAGGCCGAACTGCCGATCCACGGCGTCGCGAACGCGCGCTAAGACGACCGGGTTGTCGCTGGGTCGCCCGACGCTGACCGCGTCGGCACCGTAGTCGACGTACTCGCGGACGGTCGCCTCCTCGCGGACGCCGTTGTTGGCGATGACGAACAGCTCCGTCGCGTCGACGACGTCGCGAACGATCGATTCGGTGTCCATCGCGTCGATGTGGACGAACGCTGCGCCAGCGGCCTCGAGCTCTCGGGCGAGCGCCGGCAGTTCGACGCCGGGAACCTCCGCGCGGACCTTCACGCCGACGGTAACGCCGGTCGCGGCCGCCCGGTCGACGTACGCACGGAGCCGGTCGGAATCTCGCAGGAGCGTCTCGCCGCAACCGACCGCACACAGTTCGTCCTGTCGGCAGTGGGCGTTGAGTTCGAGCAGTGCGCCTCGATCCCGACAGACTCGCGCGGCGTCGGGGATCGGATCGGAGGTCGCGCTACGGACGTTGAAGGCGGGTCGGATCGGCGTCGCCTCGAGCGCGGCGAGTTCCCGATCGATGAACGCGATGGGATCGTCGGGGAGAAACTCGGTTCGATCGCGCTCGCGGAGGTCCCGTGCGGCCGCTCGAGCGTCGTCGTCGATGGCGATGCCGCCGAGAAACGCCGCGCCCGCGTAGTCGGCACCGGCGCTGGCCCACTCGGCGTCCGCTTCGCCGCTGAGGCTCGCGAGTGCGAGAGGTGGTGTGAACACGGGTTACTCCACGCGGTCGATCGCGTCCGTGATCGCACGGGTAACCCGTGCGGCATCCTCGGGCGAGTCGATCCTGATGTCCGTCTGCACCGTCGGGCGGTCGAACGCGGCGTCGTCGGCGTCGTCGATCACGAACGCGTCGGCGAAGGGGTAGGCCGTCGCGAGCCCCTCGGTGCTCGGTTCCGCGTTGACCGCCGCCATGAGATCGCCCGCGGGTCCCGAAAAGGCGTCGTCGCCGAGGAACGGCGAGACCGCGACGACCGTCGACTGGCTGAGCGTGTCGGCGACACCCGGTAACGTCAGCATCGGTCCAATACTGGTCACCGGATTCGAGGGGCCGATAACGACCGTGTCTTCGAGCGCGTCGATCACGCCCGGCGCGGGTTCGGCGTTCGAGGACCCGCGGAACTCGACGGTTTCGACGGCCGGTTCGCCGCGGCGGGCGACCCAGTACTCCTGGAAGTGCATCATGCCCTCGTCGGTGTGGACGAGGCTGGCGACGGGATCGTCGCTCATCGGCAACAGATCGATCGTCAACCCGAACCCGTCGGCGAGTCGCCGGATCGCCTCGCTCAGCGTGTGGCCCTGATCCAGCAGGCTCGTTCGCGTGATGTGAACGGCTCGATCGCGGTCGCCGATCGTCATGAACTCGGCGACTCCCGAGAAGCGCCGCCAGTTCGCGATGTCCCGTCCCGCGGTCTGTTGCTCCTTGGGAAGGTACTGCGGGCCGTCGGGGAGCCCCGCGGCCGACGCGATGTCCGATAGCGCCGCGTTGGTCCGGTGCGTATCGCCGTCGATTCCCCACCACGTCTCGCGATCGAGTACCCCACCGCCCTGAAAAAGCAGCGTGTCGACGTCCGGCGAGACGAACAGTCCGCCGAGTTCGACGTCGTCGCCGGTGTTGGCGATAACGGTGGTTTCCTCCGGTGAGAACGCGGCGGCAGCACCGTCCAACAGCTTCGGCGTTCCGGTGCCCCCGGAGAGGAAGGTTACCATGTCCAACACTCTCGAGCGTGGGACTTAATCACTTGCGGCTGGATCCGGGCGTGTGCGTCACAGTGCTGTAAGAGGGCGAACGGACGTCGGAGTCGGATTCGCCGACCGGGTCAGTCGTCACCGACGTTCTCGCTGCAGGCGTTCTCGCCGGCGATGTTCGTCCCGCCGACGGGCGCATCCGTGGTGACGACGGAGTCGTCGAGCCAGTCGACCCACGTGAACCAGACGTAGGCGATACCGCCGCCGATGACGGTCGAGACGGCGAAGGCGAGCCAGACGCCGCTCGAGCCGAGGTAATACGCGCCGAGCCACGCGAGCGGGAAGCGGATGATGCCGAGCGTGAGCACGGAGATCACGGCCGCGATCATCGTCTTTCCGGCCCCGCGGAAGCCGCCGCTGTAGGCGCGCATCACGCCCATGAAGCCGAACGTCAGCGCGGTGTACCGGAGGAACGTCGCCCCCTCTTCGACCACCGCGGAATCGGTGGTGAAAATGGAGACGATCGGCGCGGCGGCGAGGAAGACGAGCACGCCGAGGCCGCTGAGCGTGACGAGCAACACCTTCGCCCCGAAGTGGTTCGTCCGCTCCGCGCGGTCGTAGTTTTCGGCACCGATGTTCTGACCCGTCATCGTCTCGACGCCCTGCGAGAACGCGATCGCGGGGAGGAAGATGACCGAGAACACGCGGGTCCCGATCCCGAACGCGGCGACGACCGTCTCGGGAAAGACGGCGATGATGACCAACAGCAGGTTGATCGAGAGCGCCCGCGCGGTGCCCTCGACGGACGCCGGGGTGCCGATATCGACGAGCCGTCGCGCGTAACTGAGGTCGGGTTTCATCTGGTCGAGGCGGATCCGAACGCCGTGGGTGCCACGGAACATGATGGCGAGGCCGACGGCGAACGCCAGCGCTCGAGAGAAGACGGTGGCGATCGCGGCGCCCTCGATTCCCGACCCGGCGTAGCCGGTGAGCGCGAACAGTTCGGTCTCGAGGCCGCCCATCCCCAGGTAGCCGAAGAGCGGGTTGTTTTCGAACCCGAAGATGAGGAACGGGTCGAGGACGATGTTGAGGACGACCGACCCGAACATCACGAGCATCGGCGTGACCGTGTCGCCGTAGCCGCGCATGAGCGCCAGGAAGATGAAGAAGCCGAAGACGGCGACCAGGCCGACGGAGTAGACCTCCATGTACGCGGTGACGAGCGGTGCGACATCGGCGGAGGCACCCAGCAATCCGAGGACGTCGTCGATGAAGACGTAGCCGACCGCGCCGAGGACCACCGAGGCGATGACCGCGTACGAGATCGTCTGCGAGGCGGCGTACTCAGCTTCTTCGGTCTCTCCGGCACCCGTGTACTGGGCGACGAGGACGCTCCCGGCGACCGACACCCCGAGCGCGAGCGCGATGAGGAAAAACACCATCGGGAACGCGAAGCTGATCGCCGCGAGCGACGTGGTGCTGTGTTTGCCGAGCCAGAACGTGTCCGCGAGGTTGTAGGTAACCTGCAGGAGGTTCGTGATGATGAGCGGAATCGAGAGGTAGATCAACGGCTTCGCGATGCCTCCCGTGGTCAGGTCGAGCTCGTCCGGCGACTTGAAGATCGCGTTCAAGTGCTCGCGAACGGTCACTCGAAGGTGCCCTCCGATCGATCGGTGTCGTCCGTAAGCAGTTGGCGACAGACGTACGTCTCGAGCATCGCGTACGTCCGTTCCGGCGGGTGATCGACGGCGACGTGACGCATCTGCGCGCCGTTCAACACCGTGACGATGAACTCGGCCGTCTCGTCCGGATCGATCTCGTCGCGGAAGATGCCGTCCGCCTGCCCGGCCTCGAGGAGCGATCGGATCCGACCGTGGAGCATCCGATCGAACTCCGTGAGCTCTTCGCGAAACCGGTCGTCGTACGGCCCCTGGGCCTTGATCTCGAGCAGCGCCGTCCGGAACTCCTCGATCGAATCGTCCGCCCCCGGCGAGAGATACTGTTCGACGAGTGAGAGCAACTGGGCGGCGGGCGTCTCGCCCTCGAGCGTTTCGATCCGGTCGGCAAAGGAGTCCGTAAGGTGGTCGAGCAACGCGTAGAGGAGGTCCTGTTTGCTCTCGTAGTGGTAGTGCAGCGTGGCTTTACTCTTCGACGATTCGTCCGCGATATCTTGCATGCGAAGCGACGCGTAGCCGTGCTTGCACAGCGCGGCGTAGGTCGCCTCCATGAGTTCGTCCGTGGTTTCGGTTGTGGTCATTGTGGGTTCGAGTCGCGAGGCTATCTGTAGTAACAACTGAAACGATTTACACACCCATCACATCCCCGCGATTTTCGCTCACTCCGTTCGCTCCGAACCGCGCTGCCGTCGTGCGATGGGGTGTGCATTGACTTTCAGTGGCTACTATAGCCGATCAGTCTTGTTCTAACTGACTGGCCAGTCAGGGAAGTATCTTCCGCTTACCGACCTCGAGACCGCACTCGTGTTACGATGCTCACCGGCAGCGCGTCCCGCAAAACCGCCCCCGCACGTTTGTGACTATTCCGACAACGACCGGTAGCGAAACCGCACAGTACAGATCGTCTACCGGTTGGCCGCGACGCTGCTCAGTGATCGAACGCCTCCGACGAGACTGCCGATTCCGACGACGACGAGAACGCCTCTGGTCAGGGGACTCCAGTCGGCAGGAAGTCCGGCAACGACGAGCGAAACGATTCCGAGTCCCGCCATCACGTATCCGAACGCCTTCGGGCGTGAAACGACGATAAGAAGACCAAAACCGCCGGTCAACGGATAGAGGCTGACGACGCTAACGCCCTCGAGAAGGTATCCGGCGATGGCGAGCCCAAATGCCGTCGCTGCGAGAGCGATCCACGGGTATTGACAACGATCTACTGTTTTCATACGCACACTCCATATCAAACTCCTAATTATCTTTTGCTCCGGTCGCGCGCAGATGCGTTCGAACCACCCTCGGGCGAGAGGAGCCGCTCGAGGCGACCAGTTCGAGTACGTGTCCCCTCTTCGCCTCGTCATCGTGACCCGAACGTTCCGACTAGTTACGGAGACCACCGCGTAGAGGTAGAATTATGCTACTACTATGAGTAGGTCTACCATGATGCCGATGACCACGGAGTCGCCACTCGACGATGTCGAGTTCCTCGCGCGATCCGAACATCGCGTCGCGGTGCTCGAGGCCCTGGCCGAGAGTCCACGGAGCCGGGCCGACCTTCAGGACCTGACCGAGGCGTCGCGATCGACGATCGGACGCGTGCTGGGCGCGTTCGAAGAACGGCGGTGGATCACAAAGGACGAATACGAGTACGAGGTGACGCCGCTCGGTGCATTCGTTGCGTCCGGAATGCGAGAACTGATCGAGCGAATCGAAACTGAGCGCAAACTCCGCGACGTGTGGCAGTGGCTTCCGAGCGAGGCGAGCGGGTTCAGTATCGAGATGGGATCCGAGGCGGTCGTAACGGATGCCGAAGCTGACGACCCGTACCGCCCGGTGAACCGATTCCTGTCCCTGCTTCGGGAGACGGATCGGTTTCGATTCGTCGGGTTCGACGTCGCCTTGCTCGAGCCGTGTAAGAACGAGCTTCGTCGGCGAATCCTCAACGGAATGCACACGGAGATCATCGACCCGCCGAACGTCGCCAAGTATATCCTCTCGACGTATCCGGATCACTGTTCTCCGCCCCTCGAGAGCGACAATCTGACGGTCTGGTTGCACGACGACTTGCCGTCCTACGGTGTCAGTCTTTTCGACGAGCGAATCGGGATCAGTTGCTACAACCCCGCCAACGGGACGGTGCAGGTGTTGATCGATACTGATACGGCCGAGGCACGCGAGTGGGCGGAATGGACGTACGAGACGTACCGACAAGAAGCGCGCCCGCTCGCGCTCGAAACGCCGGTTGAGTGAGCGTGGGCCGCGAACGCGAACTCCGGTCTCGCCGATAGCCGAATCGTTACCCGTTAGCGTCCGTCGCCGGCGATCATCTCGAGGTAGCTTCCTCGAGACTGTTCACAGAGTCGTTCGTTGCAGCAGGCGGGTTTCGGTCACCGTCTGCACCGAGGGCGCTGTTCGCACAGAACCCACTAGATGCCTACATATCTTCCCGCCTCGTGATCACGTACCGAGGAGAGCCACCGACGCGATGTCCGGTCAGTACTCGCACTGTTCGGGCGGTCGCTCTCCAACGGCGGTTACAAGAGAGGGATCAGAATCATGTCTGCTATGAACGGCGTAGACGTCGTACAGCTCGGCCAGGCGGTCGACACAATTACGGACGAACCGGCGGTCGGTCAATTCACGTTTCGTGCGGAAACGAAGTGGACCGACGCCTTACAGTGTGTGACCTCGATCGATGACTTCGATCAGGGAGGCGAACGGATACACACCAGGGAGTTCGCGATCGAGGGGGACGAACCGGAACAAATTCTCGGGGAGCGGACGGCACCGAACGCGGTGGAGCTCCTGCTCGCTGCCCTCGGGTCGTGTCTGAGCGTCGGGTACGCGGCGAACGCCGCGGCCATGGATATCGAACTCGAGGAACTCCGATTCGAACTGGAGGGCGACATCGACCTTCGGGGATTCCTCGGTATCTCCAAGGACGTCCGTGCCGGCTACAATTCCGTGACCTGTACTGTACACATCGACGCGGATGCGTCGCCGGAAGCGCTAGCCGAACTCCGGGACCGAGTCGAAACCACGTCGCCGGTGATGGACACGATCACGAACGCGGTTCGGCTCGAAACCGACGTGGTCCAGGCGTCGGGGTGAGACTGCATGTCGAAATCGCTCGACACCGAGAAACTCGAGCGGGAAGTCAAAGCGGTCTACCGGGACGTCGCAACGACTCCGGACGGCGCGTTCCACTTCGAGATGGGACGCGTCCTGGCAGACCGTCTCGGCTATCCGCCGGCGGATCTCGACCGGATTCCCGAGGAGGCCCTCGAGTCCTTCGCGGGGGTCGGCTACCACTTCGACCTCGCTCGCCTACAACCGGGCGACGACGTGCTCGACCTGGGCAGCGGTTCGGGGACGGACGCGTTCGTCGCGGCGCTGCACGTCGGCGAAACGGGGAGCGTGACGGGCCTGGACATGACGGACGAGCAACTGGAGAAGGCGCGTGAATTACGCGATGCGGCGGGGATGGAACGCGTCTCCTTCGAGAACGGATACATCGAGGACCTCCCGTTCGAGGACGCGTCGTTCGACGTCGTGATATCCAACGGCGTCGTCAACCTCTCCGCCGAGAAGGACCGCGTCTTCGAGGAGGTGAGTCGCGTCCTCGAACCGGACGGTCGGTTGGCGATCTCCGATATCATCAGCGAGCGGCGACTGTCCGAGAGCGTCAAAACCGACGCGGACCTCTGGGCGGCGTGTATCGGCGGTGCCGAGCAGGTCGACGACTACACGACGCTGATCGAGATGCCCGGGTTCGACGTGATCGAGGTCCGCGAGAACTCGCAGTACGAGTTCACCTCGGAGCAAGCACAAGGGGCGTGCCAGAAGTACGGCGTGAAGAGCGTCTCGCTGGAGGCGCACAAACACGAACGAAAGAAACCGTGAGTGCCGCAATCGAATCGAACTGATCGAGGGAGTACTGCGTGAGCGGTGCTGAAAGCGAGCGCGGTCGCGGCGAACGGGCCATTTTTCGATCCCGGCGACGTCAACACCGCGAACGGCGGTGGCGAAGCGGACGCATACGCGACGTTGCTTGACATTCCCGACGGAGAGTCGGTAGCGGAGTATCCAGCGGTGAAAGCTATTTCGTTCTCCCTGTGGACCGTTTTCTATGGTCACCGAACGCCCGCGAGAGAGTCGCCGCGAAGAAATCGACGCGATACTGAGGGCGAAGACGGGCGGCGTGACTGAGACTCGAGACGAGGCCGACAAGTACACCGTCGTCGGCGCTGCCCGGCGACGCACCTTCGCGAACTGGCTGACGCCCGTCGAGGAACACTTCGTCTGTCACCGGAACGACATCCCCGATATCGACGCCGACGCGTGGACCGTGTCTCTCACCGGACACGTCGAGGGAGCGCTCTCGATGGCGGACATCACGGACGCGTATCCGACGGTGGCAGTCGCACACACGATGGAGTGTGCGGGTAACGGCCGCGGCCAGCACCGACCCGAGACGGGCAGCGTTCAGTGGGGATTCGAAGCCGCCGCCAACGCCTTCTGGACCGGCGCGCCGGTCGGTTCGATCCTCCGCGATCACGGCGTGGAATCGGCCGCGGGACGGTGGCTAACGGCTATCGGCGGGGATCCATCGGATGACGATGATCTCTTCGCGCGGTCGATTCCACTCGCGAAGGCGCTCGACGACTGTCTCCTGGCCTACGAGATGAACGGCGAACAGCTTCCCCGGGAGCACGGCTATCCGGTCCGACTGATCGTTCCCGGGTGGTACGGCGTCAACAACGTCAAGTGGGTCGAAGAACTCCGCGTCATGGACACGATGGTCGTCGACGGGGCGCTCGAGCGCGCGGGCGAGCACGCCTTCTGGCAGCAGGACGCCTATCGAATTCACCCCGAGGGAGCCGCGGCCGAGATGAACGAAACCGTCGAAACGGTCGACACGTGGGAGCAACTCGAGGGTGCCGTCGAACACCCGTACACGTTCGACGCGAACGTGATGTCGGTGATCGGTACGCCGTCGGGGGAATCGCCCGTTCCGTTAGAAACGACTGACGCGGTCGATATCCGCGGCGTCGCGTGGGCCGGTGACGACGCGGTCGACCGCGTCGAGATTTCGACCGACGGTGGCGAGACCTGGAACGCCGCGGAGCTGTTCGGCCCGGCGTACGCCGGGTCGTGGCGCCTGTTCCGCTACGAGTGGGTCGCCGAACCGGGCGAGTACGTGCTGTTGTCGCGTGCGACGGACGAACTGGGTCGTCGACAGCCGTCGAGAATTTCCGGCCCGGACGCCTGGCGCGACGCGCTTGACGACGACGAGTTCCCCTGGAACGAGGGCGGGTACGCTGCAAACGCGTACGAACCGAACGGCGTGACGGTCGAACTCGTTCGTTCGGATGAAAATCGTTCGTCCGAATAGTCGAGCGACGGAGAAACAGTCCGTCTGCCTGTCGAGAACGGGTGCTTCGACCGGCATCGTTCGCTGAACAGGCGGATTCCATCGTCCGATCGACTCCCGGTCCGCGAACGGTTGGCGGGTACCGGTAGACGACCGCCTAGTCGCCGATCCAGTCCGCGAAACTCCCCTCGAGCAGCGTCTCCGTCTGTCGTCGCACGTACCCGCGTTGCATCGCCGTGATCGCCGCCTCGAGGGGGGCCCCGTCCTCGAGTTCCGCGCTCACCTGCTCGCGTTTCCAGCGGGCGGGGGTCATAGCCTGTCGAACGCGACGCCGGAGCGGGTAGAGGTACTTCGCGGCCTCCTCCTCGGTCAGCCCGCGGTTCGTGAGGCCGTCCTCGGCGTGGGCGAGCAGGTCCTCGTAGAGTTCGAGGCACTCCGTCGTCTCCTTGCCGTCGTTGGTGATCCAGGTCAGGTCGGCTTCGAGGCCGTCGCGCATCGCCGCGTAGAAGTTCTCTCGAGCGATCTCCCAGTCGAGTTCGATGACGGGGTGTTCGAGGCGAGTGAGGCTCTCGAGGATGCCCGCGAAGGCGGCGAGGAAGGCGACCGAGTCGCGGACGGTCGGCTGGGCTGGGATGGGGCGGAACTCGATGCGGGCGTTGGCGGCCGAGCGTGTCGGACCGCCGAAAACCGGGCGAACCCACCGCCAGTAGGTGCCGTGTTTGCGCCGGAAGTGGGGGAAGCCGTCGTCGAAGCGCTCTCCCTCGTCCACCGGCATCGGCACGATGGTGTCGTCGGCGGCGACGCGGTCGACCGCTTCCCCGACGCTCTCGAGGTCGTGGGGGAAGCGGACCTTGCCTTCGCCGGTGGCGGGGTCGTTTAGTACGGTTTCGAAGACGCTGATTCGGTGTTCCATCCAGGCGTCCGCGAGAATCTCGTCCGCCGTCGCCTCGTCGTCGTAGAGGTCCGGCGGGAAGAACGGGGAGTTGACGCCGAGCGCGAGGAGGGGGCCGGCGGCGCGCAGCGCGTAGTTGAAGTACAGCGGGAGGTCGGGGGCGTGCGCCACCTGATAGTGGGGCTGGATCGACGTGATCAGGCTCTCGGGCATGACGGTGTCGGCCTGCAGGGAGACGTGGGGCGCGTCGACGCGCATGCCGGCGGATTCGGCCTGATCCGTGTTGGCCATCGCGTGATAGCGGGCCGAGCCGCTCATGTTGGTGGCGACGCGGATCGATCGTTCGTCGCCGTTCGGGGTCGTCGCGATTCGCTCGACGCTGTCGGTGAGGTACGTCGTCGCGTCCTCGCCCTCCGGCGGAATCGTCCAGAGCGCGTCGCTGACCAGTCGCATGCGCTCGGACTGTGTGACGTCGAGTGCCGTCCGGAGGCGAGCCTTGATCTCCGACTCCTGGGCGGCCAGTCCGTGGGCGTTCAGCGGCTGGGGGCTCGTCGTCATCTCCGCGTTGTGCAAACCGAGTTCCTTCTCGAACCCGATGAGTTCGAGGAGTCGTCGCGGCACTCGCCGCAGCGCGCAGTCGTCGTCTTTGACCGCGTAGAACTCGTACTCGAAGCCGACGATCGCCTGCGGGTTGTCGAAGACGCCGTCGTCGATGGCGTCTTTGATCACCTCGGCGTCGGCTTCGGCTTGCTCGCGAAACCCATCAGCGTCGACCGCCAACACGTCGGCGACCCGCGTCGCGAGTTCCTCCTCTGGCATACCTCCGAGTGCGGTCCCGATCGTCTTTAAAGCCGTCCCTCTGGACGGACGGTGAGACGCGCTCTCATCCGTGGGCCGCGCGTCTCAGAACCGTTTTACTTCCGCCGCCGATACACACCGCCGATGGAGTTCGACACGTTCGCCGACCGCGCCGCCGCGATCGAAGCCGAACCCGCAGATCTCGAGATCGTCGCCCAGGTTAGGGACCTCCTCGAGGACGCCGAGAGCGACCTGCAGATCGTCGCGCGATTCGTCCAGGGCCGGGTCTTTCCCGCCTGGCGGTCGACGACGCTCGATATCGGCCCCAGCGCGTGTTACGAGGCGATCGCTCGCGCGGCGGGAACGAACGTGAGCAGCGACGATGTCGAGGACCGCCTCGCCGAGGTCGGCGAGATCGGCGAGGTCGCCGCTGGCTACGACTTCGGCGGTCAGCAGGGCCTGGGTGCGTTTACCGGCGGGGGTGGCGGCGCTGGTGAAACCGGTGGGAGCGACGGCCTCACCGTCCGCGAGGTCTTCGACACGCTCGAGAGTCTCGCCGCCGCCGAAGGATCGGGCAGTCAGGATCGCAAGATCGACCGCCTCTTTGGCCTGTTCAATCGCTGCTCGAGCGACGAGGCCAGATACCTCGCTCGACTCGTCCTCGCGGAGATGCGCATCGGCGTCGGCGAGGGGGCGGTCCGCGATGCGATCGCCGAGGCGTTCGACGTGCCCGGCGAGCGCGTCGAGCGCGCGCTACAGGTTTCGAACGATTACGGGCAGGTCGCCCGCGTCGCCCGTGACGCGGGCCTCGAGGGACTGGATGCGATGGCCCTCGAGGTCGGCCGCCCCGTCCAGGCGATGCTCGCGCAGGCCGGAGCCGTTACGGACGCCCTCGAGGAGTGGGCGGCGGCCGCGGTGGAGTGGAAGTACGACGGGGCTCGCGTTCAGTTGCACCACGAGCCAGCCGACGACGACACCGCCGCGGAAACGAGCGTCTTCTCGAGGAACATGGAGGACGTCACCGGTGCGCTTCCGGAGGTCGTCGAGTTCGCGGACGAGCACCTCGAGGAGCCCGTGATCCTCGACGGCGAGGTCGTCGCGATAGACGAAAACGGCGATCCGCTGCCGTTCCAGGAGGTGCTCAAACGCTTCCGGCGCAAACACGACGTCGCCAAGGCTCGGGAGGACGTGACCGTTCGACCGGTGTTCTTCGACTGTCTGCACGCCGCGGGGGACGATCTGCTCGAGGAGCCCCTGACGGCGCGCCACGATCGATTGCGGTCGGTGCTGTCTCCGGCCGATTCCGGACCCGTGAGCGACGACGACGTCGAGGGGCTCTCCCTGCTCTGGATCGCCGACGATCCCGACGAGATCGAGTCGATCGACGCCGAGGCCCTCGAGTCGGGCCACGAGGGGATCATGCTCAAAGATCCCGAGTCGACGTACTCGCCGGGCCGGCGCGGCAAACACTGGCGCAAGCGCAAACCCGACGTGGAGACGCTCGACTGCGTCGTTACGGGAGCCGAGTGGGGTGAGGGCCGGCGCGCGACGTTTTTGGGGACCTTCGAACTCTCCGTGCGCGCGGGCGACGACTTGGAGACCGTCGGCAAGGTCGCGACGGGGATCACCGACGAGAAACTCGCGGAACTGACGGACCTGCTCGAGCCCCACGTCGCAAGCGAGGAGGGTCAGGAGGTGGACCTCGAGCCCGAAATCGTCTTCGAGGTCGGCTACGAGGAGATCCAGACCTCGCCGACCTACTCCTCGGGCTACGCGCTCCGCTTCCCGCGGTTCGTCGGCGTGCGCCACGACAAGGATCCCGGGGATGCGGATTCGCTCGAGCGACTCGAGTCGCTTCGGTCGGTACAGTAGCCCACGAGCAGCCGTCGGTCGTCGGGTCAAATGACCGTTTGAGCTTGGTGAACGAACTTATACGTTATCTCCGTACGGTCGGGTATGAAAGACGCTACGCGCCGTCGCACGCTCCTCTCGGTCGGTTCAGTCGGAAGCCTCGCACTCGCCGGCTGTCTCGACGCCGGGGGAGCGGACCGGGAAACCGCCACCGACGGTACCGACGACGATACTGACGACGAACGCATCGACGAGGACGTGTCGTACGACGTCTTTCAGATCGGACCCGCTTCACGGCCGACGTGGGCCGAGGGAGACGGCAGTGCGCCCGGTTTCGTCGCGCTTCTCGAGTCCGGGGAGCTGCCGTGGATGATCGACGATCTCGACGCAGTCGAGGGATTCGAGGAGTGGTTCACCGAGACCGACTTCGACGAGTCGGTGATCGTCTTCGTTGGAACCGTCGGCTCGAACACGTGCTACGACGAGGTTTCGGTGTCGGACGTGACTCTCTCCTCGATGACCGTCGGCGACGGGAACGACGAGACCGTCGCGATTACGGGAACCGCTGCGGCCGCGGACACGAGCGACGGAATGGAAGCCTGCGGCGACGCCGTGACGTACCCGTCCGCTTTCGTCCGCGTGACCGGCGACGACCTTCCCAGCGTCGCCGCGTTCGAGATCACGAACGCGTGGGGCGAAACTCGCGACGTCGATACGACCGGCGGCGTGACGGATCCGGAGACGCTTCCCGGCTACGTTCGTCCGTCGCACGATCCGAAGACGATTCCCGGCGCGCTCGAGTGTGCGGACGACGGGTTCGTGCGTCACTGGTCACCCGACGATGAGATCGCGTGGGGCGACGTCCGCGACGACGGCGAGCCGACACTCGCGATGCGCGTCCAAAACCCGCAGTACGACGGTGATGACGAACGGCGAGCGCTCGAGTTCGAGCGCGGCGACGAGGTACGCGTCTCGATGCACAACGTCTCCGGGGGAACGGTGGAGACGGGCAACAGCCACAAGTACGGACTGGAGGTGTTGACGGACGACGGCTGGATGGACGTGCGTGTCATCGCCGACGGCACTCCGGTCGGGTACACCGACGAGGCGCTCGCCCATTCCCCCGGCGAGGGGGTCGAGTGGACGTTCGAACTGACCGAAGACGGCGTCCTCGCGGGCCACGTTCACGAGGACCTACTCGCGGTCTGTCCCGAACTGAAGGCAGGTCGATATCGGTTCGTGTTCTGGGGCGTGATCGGCGAGAAGTCGCTGGCCGTCGCGTTCGATTACGTGAATTGATGCTTCTGACCGACTGCCGACGGACGCGCACGAGGACAGGTAAGCACCCTTAAGACCCATGACAAACAGCATTCGCGTATGCAACCGCGCGACCTGTCCGATCACGTCGCCTACGAGGCGGGTCGAGGCATCGAGGAAGTCGCCCGCGAGCTCGGGCGCGATCCCTCGGAGTTCGTCAAACTCGCCTCGAACGAGAACCCCCACGGCCCCTCCCCCGCGGCCGCCGTGGCCATCCGCGAAACCGCCTCGAGCGTCAGTTCCTATCCGAAAGCCGCTCACGCCGACCTCACCGGCGCTATCGCCGACCGCTGGGACGTCGACGACGAGCAAGTCTGGCTGGCAAACGGCGGCGACGGGGCGATCGATTATCTCTCTCGCGCCGTGCTCGAGCCCGAGGACACGATCCTCGTCCCCTCGCCCGGCTTCGCCTACTACGGAATGAGCGCGCGATTCCACCACGGGGACGTTCGGGAGTACGCCCTCGAGCGCGAGGACGACTTCGCCCAGACCGCAGACGACGTTCTGTCGGCCTACGACGGCGATCGAATCGTCTACCTCACCAGTCCGCACAACCCCTCCGGATCGACGATCGCGCTCGAGGAGGTCGAAGCGATCGCCGCCGAAACCGACGCGGACACGCTCGTCGTCGTCGACGAAGCCTACGGCGAGTTCGCCGACCGCGAGAGCGCCCTCTCCCTGACGGAGGGGAGAAACGGGTTCGACGCTCGCGACGACATCGCCGTCCTGCGGACGTTCTCGAAGGCTTACGGGCTGGCCGGCGTTCGGCTCGGATACGCCGTCGTTCCCGAGGCGTGGGCGGACGCCTACGCCCGCGTGAACACGCCCTTCGCCGCGAGCGAACTCGCTTGCCGGGCCGGGCTGGCGGCGATCGACGACGACGAACACGTCAAGCGTACCGTCGAGACGACGGTCGAATCTCGCGCGTACATGCGCGAACACATCGAGGCTCACGTCTGGGAGAGCGAGGGGAACTTCGCGCTCGTCGACGTCGGCGACGCTTCCACGGTGGCCGAAGAGATGCAAGATCGAGGCGTCATCGTTCGCGACTGCTCGAGTTTCGGCCTGCCGGGCTGTATCCGCATCACCTGCGGCACTGAAGACGAGACCGAACGCGCCGTCGAAACGCTCAACGAGATCCTCGCGGATCTCGAACTCGGCGGCGACGGAACCGGGGACGGGGAGAGAGACGGCGACGCCACCACCGACACGGAGGTGGCCGACACGTGAGAGTCGCCGTCACCGGCACCCCGGGAACGGGAAAGACGACCGCGACGGACCTGCTCGAGTCCCGACTGGCGGCTGCGGACGAGACGGACTCGCTCCCGAACCTCGAGGTCGTCCACCTGAACACGGTGCTCGAGGACGAGGGGTTCTACACCGAAGTCGACGCCGACCGCGGGAGCAAGGTCGCCGACCTCGACGCCCTCGCCGACTGGCTCGCGGGCCGCGACGATATCGTCGTCGAGTCCCACCTCGCCCATCACTTCGACGCCGATCGAGTCGCCGTCCTCCGGTGTGCGCCGGCATCGCTCGAGGCGCGCCTGCTCGAGCGCGGCGAAACCGAGGCCAAAGCGACTGAAAACGCCGAGAGCGAAGCCCTCGACGTGATCCTCTCGGAAACGGTGGACGCACACGGCCTCGAGTCGGTCTACGAGATCGACACCACCGACCGCGATCCGTCGGGCGTTGCGGACGCGCTCGAGGCGGTCATCACTGACCAGCGCGGACCGAGCGCCGGCGAGGTCGACTTCGTGGGGTATCTGACATGACGCTCGATAGATTCCGACCGTACATCTCCACGTTCCTCGACCCGTTCGTCAGGGGATTCGACCGCGTCGGGATGACTCCGGACGGGGTGAGCATACTGGCGTTCGGGATGGCGATACTGTCGGCCGTCGCCTTCTTGCTCGGCGGCCGAGCGGACCCGATCTGGTACGTCGTGGCGGCGACGCTCGTCTTTCTCAACGGCTGGCTCGATATCATCGACGGCGCGCTCGCTCGAGAGCAACAGGTCGCCTCCGCGGGCGGGGACCTGCTCGATCACGTTCTCGATCGATACGCCGACATCATCGTTATCGCCGGCCTCGCAGCGGGTATCGAGGACTACCTCCTCGGCTTCCTCGCCGTGACGGGGGTCGTGATGACCTCGTACCTCGGCACCCAGGCCCAGGCGGTCGGCCTCGACCGGGTTTACGGCGGGTTGGTCGGCCGCGCTGATCGGCTGGCGATCATCGGCCTCGTCGGCTTCCTCGCCTACCCGCTGGCGGGGATGAATCCCGGCGGACTCACGCTGGCTGGCTGGCTGCTCGTCTTCCTCGCGGTGGTCGGCCATCTGACCGCTCTCCAGCGGTTCGTCTACTCCTGGTCGGCGCTGGAGTGAGCCATCCGGGTTCGGTTCGGGAGCGCGCCGCATGGTTTATCACTCGCCGCGATATACGTTCCTCCATGGTTCAGTGCGAGATGTGTGGCGCCGAGACGTCGTCTCCGAAGACTATCAAGGTCGAGGGAGCGAAGTTAGACGTGTGTTCGGACTGTACTGACTTCGGTACTGAAGTCAAACAACCCTCGAGTTCGAGTTCCTCCTCGAAGTATTCGACGACCTCCGACTCGTCATCGAGTTCCGGGAGCACGTCGAATCGGTCGGGTTCGAGCGCGAGTACGGGATCCGGGGGCTCGAGTTCCCAGCGCCGATCGGACATGTTCGACGACATGGACGAACTCGCGACGGACTACGACGAGCGGGTCCGAAACGCTCGCGAGAACAAGTCGCTCAGCCAGTCGGACCTCGCCAACGAACTCAACGAGAAGGCGAGCCTGATTCGAAAGATCGAACGCGGCGACACGCTCCCGAGCGATCAGGTCCAGTCGAAACTCGAGAGCTTCCTCGAGATCGACCTGAACGCGGAGGGCGGGTCCGCCGAGGATCCGGAGTGGTCGGGCGGCTCCTCCTCGGGCAGCTACACGCTCGGTGACGTCGTCAAACGGAAGGACTAACCGTCCGACCAGCCGCGACTCGCGTTTTCTTTCACCGCCCATTTCCCGTCGCTGAGTCGTCGATCGGGCGGTCGTCCGGATTCGACGACAGTTTTTCGCCGACCGAACCGCGTGCGCTCCGAGCCAGCGGTCGGCCGTCGGCGACTCGCAAGCTATTTCTTCCGGGCGAATGGCTGTGCTGATATGTTCGTCCTCGTCAACCTGAAGACGTATCCCTGTGATCCGATCGCGGTCGCCGAAGCCGTCCGCGACGTCGACGATACCACCGATGCTCGCCTCGCCGTCGCTCCGCAGGCGGCCCACATCGCACGAGTCGCCGAGACGGGTGCGGAAACGTGGGCCCAACACGTCGACGCGATCGATCACGGCAGCAACACCGGCCACGCGCTCGCGGAGTCCGTCGCCGATGCGGGCGCGGTCGGGACGCTGATCAACCACTCCGAGCGGCGGCTGAAACTCGCCGATATCGACGGAGCCGTCCAGGCTGCACAGCGCGCCGACCTCGAGACGGTCGTCTGCGCCAACAATCCGGCCCAGATCGGCGCTGCGGCGGCGCTCGGCCCCGATTCGGTCGCCGTCGAACCGCCGGAACTGATCGGCACCGGGACGCCGGTCAGTCAGGCCGATCCGGACATCGTCGAGGATGCCGTCGACGCCGCACAGCACGTCGACTCGGACGTCTCGGTGCTCTGCGGTGCCGGCATCAGCACGGGCGACGACGCGGTTGCAGCCGGCGACCTCGGCGCCGAGGGCGTCTTGCTCGCGAGCGGCGTCGCGAAGGCCGACGATCCGAAAGCGGCACTCGAGGATCTCGTCGAACCGCTCTGAGCGGGTCCGCTCTCGCGAGATGTGCGAAGCCGCATCTCAACCGACGATTTTTCTCCCTGCTCGCGGTAGTACGCGCCATGAGCGACCAGCGCCCAGTCGGCGACGCGCTCGAGAACCGGCTCATGAGCCACGGGATCTACGTCACCGAGTGGACGCGGCTCCCGAACGAGGACCGGGCGGAAGACGAACGCGAGGAGGCGGTCGAAACCGACACCGAAGCAGACGGCGACGAGATCCGGGACGGAACCGGGATCGCCCTCGAGTACGAGACCGTTTCCGAGTCGCCCGGCGTCGATAGTCAGGAGGTCGGAACCGTGGTTCGGATGGTGCTCACCGTCGCCGACGAACGGGACTGGTCGCCGGGTCGACTCGAGGCGACGTCGTTGACGACCGACGGCGAACGACGAGGGAGGTGGCACGTCGAGGGGGCGTGGTTCGACGCGTTGGGTCGCGAGTACGACCAGGTCGAGTTCTCACAGCGAGTTCTCGAGACGATATCCTCCTGAACGCAGTACCGATCCGCGCGCTCGGCCGGAGGGTGGATGGAGTAGGTCGTCGGATCATTCCCGGCGAACCCCGCGAACAGCGCCGGCCGACGGTATCCGTGTTCGTTGTCGCCGACGAACGGGACTGGTATCCGGAGCGGGAATCTGCGTGATGATTGCTGTTCGATAATACGCGCGTACTGACAGTGCTGAAAAGTAGATAGATTAATATTGTCTCACACACCCTGTCGTTGTAGAACAGACGATGACCGGAGAACAGACCTACGTCTCACACGCGCCCCGCGACCTCGAACTCGTCCAGGAGCTGTTCTCTACGGTCAAGAATTTTCCATTCGGCGTCCACATCGCCCTCGAGGAGGTCGAATCCGGCCGCTCGCGGAAACGACTCGAGGGACGACTCGCGAACAGCGATGTCGTCGTCGCAGTGCTGACCGGGGGATCGGCCGACAGTCAGTGGATCAATCAGGAGATCGGGTACGCGCTGGCCAAGGGGATTCCGGTCATCCCGCTGCTCGACGATGACCGTCTGCGTGGCGGCTTCATCGGCGACGCCGAAGGAGTGGCGATCGACCGACAGAACCTCTCGTTTACGATCTTCAATCTACTCAGCCGTCTCCGGAGCGAACTCGCCCCGATCGGTGCCCTTTCGGTGCCGAATTGGTACATCCGGTTCCCGTGTACGCTCCCCGACTGCGACCATCCGGTGACCCTCGAGATCGAACGGGGACAGACGAAACTCTGGAAGCGGTACGAGCACGGAAAACTCCTGCGGACGTCGTGTGACGCCTGCGACTCGACGTACTACTTCAACTCGGCGACGATCGGATACGTCCGTCGGGAGGACGGTACTCGTTGAATCAGCCGTCTTCCTGTAGTCTGTCGTAGGCGTTCGTGACGAGCTGGAACGCCGACTTGCTACCGCTTTGCTGGTCGGGATGGGCGCGCTTGACCTGCCGGTGGTAGGCCGTGCGGATTTCCGCGTCGGTGGCGTCGTCTTCGACGCCGAGGACCTCGCGCGCTTTCGTCTTCCGGATTTTGACGTCCCTGATGATACCGTTTTCCTCGGCGATTTCCTTGCAGTTCGGACAGAGCCGCTCGGTTCTGCCGTCGATGGTCGTCGCGTGAAACAGTTCGGCGGTGACCCACTCGTTACACTGGGTACAGAGGCGTTGGCCGGTACTCGCGGTCTCGTCGTCTCCGCTCTCGCTCTCGGCGGCGACCCGCTCGCTCGAGTCGACGGTCGACTCCGCCATCTTCGCGCCCGCCTCGTCGTTCGGCGCTTCGGCCGCACACGAGGGACAGCAGGCGAGGACGGTCCCGTCGCGCAAAATCACGTCCTCGAGTTCGGCCTCGAGATAGGTGCCGGTACAGCCGTCACAGGTGCCGCGACGCTGGTCGAGGGAGGAACATTTCCGTGCAGCCTCCCGCGCGTGTGGCTCGCAGCGGGGACAGCACGCGACCTCCTCGCCGTTCGGCATCGTCACTGCCGTCAACTCCTCGAGCGGAACAGATCGGCTACATCCATCACAGCCCGTGTGACGGTCGTCGACCACAGCCATTACTCGGCCCTTTGTATTCATCCCACATTAGTTCTTCTTTTGACAGAGTTGCTGGGGAGGGGCTCGAGACCCGATCCCGCCGATCGCGAGTAGCGGATAGCCGTGCTGTTCGCCCGTTGATCAGTGTCTCCCTGGACGGTGGTCGCTGGTGACCGATCACCGACCGGATCGGGAAAGCAATATGGCCGCAGTGTCGAGACACGGTTATGGACTCAGCAGTTCGAACGGACGACCGTTCTCACGCGCTCGACCGAGAGACGCTCCTGCTCGGGGCCGGAGATGTCGGTCTCGTCGGCGGATTCGTTCTCGTTGGCCAGCTTAGCCACGACGTCAACCCGATCGAGCAGCCGCTCACATCGCTCGAGGCGCTCGCCCCGTTCGTGATCGGCTGGCTCGTCGTCGCGGCTATCGCGGGCGTCTACAGCCGTTCCGTCTCGGCGTCGGTGACTCGGGCGGCCCGGATGACGACCGTCGCGTGGCTCGGGGCGGCGAACGTCGGACTACTCCTTCGGCAGTCGCTGTTCGGCGACACGGCGGCGTGGCCGTTCCCGCTAGTGATAACCGGATTTGGCCTCCTCCTGTTGATCGGCTGGCGCGTCGGCTACGCTGCGCTCAGAGGCCGTGCCTCGTAATCCGTTCTCGAGTCGGTGATCGAGCGACTGCGGAGGACGGCGTCGCACTCACGGCTCCTGGATCGAACGCTCGAAAGCCGCTTGTTACCGCGCTGAGAGTCTCGTCTTCGGCCATCTCGCGGATCACGATTCTTCCTATCGAATGGGTTCGATAGACGGGCCGTTTTCGGCTCCTCCACCGAAATATAACGGATGAATAAGTTACGAGAAACCATTGGTGAAGATGTGCATTAGAAACGGATTCACCATCAGGCGATTACGGGAAACACTTATATGGTAATTCCGCATATGATTGAATACATTATGACTGGATACTACGACATTGTTCTCGGCCTTATCCCAGTCGCACTGCTCGGCATTACCGCAGCCCTCACCGTCGTCGGCGTCTCGGTGACAGCAGCGATCCCCATCGGTTCGGTCGTCGCAATGATGATTATCGGCCACGCGATGTTCGTCAACACGCCCGCCGACGTCTCCGACGGGGCCAACTCGGCCCGTCCGCCGATCAACGCGGACTAATCTCCAGTCTGTCGTCTCCGATCGTTTTATCTCCGCTCGTGTTCCGTTTTCGGGTATGACTGAGACGCTGTTTCTTCATAGCGAAGACGTCACCGACCTCGCGACACCCGCCGACTACGTCGAGGTCGTCCGCGACGGATATCGCCAACGCGGCGAGGGCGCACCGGCTCAGCCGCGGTCGAAGTTCTTCCGCGATGAGCCCCAGGGGATGCTCACGACGTACGCCGCCGTCCTTCCGGACACGGGTGCGATGGGGGGCTACATGTACAGCGCCGGGTTCGGTGCCGCTGACGCGTGGTTCATGACCCCGGTGTTCGATGCCGAAAGCGGCGCACCCCTCGCGCTCCTCGACGGCGCGAGCATGAACCCGCACAAAACCGGGGCGGCCGGCGCTGTCGGCGTCGACGTCCTCGCTCGAGCGGAGAGCGACACCCTTGCCATCATCGGCAGTGGAGCACAGGCCCGCGGTCAGCTTCGGGCGACCGCAACCGTCCGCGAGTTTTCCGACGTTCGCGTCTACTCGCCGACTCCAGAGAACCGCGAAGCCTTCGCGGCCGACTTCGACGAGGCGCTCGAGGCCACCGTCCGTGCCGTCGACTCGAGCGAGGCCGCCCTCTCGGGTGCGGACGTCGTAATTACGGCAACAAAGGCGAGTAAGCCGGTCTTCGACGGCGACGACCTCGAACCCGGCACGCACGTCACGGCGATGGGACAGTACTCGCCGGACAAACGCGAACTGGATACGACGACGATCGAACGGGCGACCTACGTGCCCGACCTGCGTGAGCGCGCGACGTTCGACGCGGGCTCGTTCATGATTCCGCTCGAGGAGGGGGCCGTCACCGAGGACGACATCCACGCGGAACTCGGCGAGGTCGTCGCCGGGGTGAAGCCGGGCCGGACGAGCGACGACGAGATCACGGTGTTCGACAGCGGCGGGACGGGAATCGAGACCGTCGCCGCGGCGTACATGCTCTACGAGCGCGCGAACGAGGAGGGACTGGGAACCGAGATCGAGTTCGCGCCGGCGAGCGAGGCGCTGACCGGGAACTGAACGGGTCCACTCCCGAGCAATCGCCGAGAACTGATCCCGCACCCTCGGGCAAAAACGGATTATTCTGCGGTCAAGGCCGTCCGACACGAACGTGACGCCGGTACAAATAAACCGAGAGCGCTGGGACCGAGACGACCAGTAGCGACGTGAATACGGCTCCGCCGAGGTGGACGACGCCCGCGAGGCCCCACAGCGCACTCGGTGACCACGACTCGCCCTCGCCGAGCGTCCGGAGGTCCGCGAGCAAACAGACGAGGACGACCGCGGCCACGAGAATACCGACCCAGAACGAGAGCGCCTAGAGGACGAACCACGCGACGTCCGCGCCGAGAGCCGAGTCGGCGGGCGCTCGAGCCGCGGACGAAAACGCACGGGATGCGAAACGAGAGAGCAACGCCGTCAGGACCACGACGGGGAACGGAAGAACGCCG
Source organism: Natronorubrum halophilum (assembly GCF_003670115.1). NCBI lineage: Archaea > Methanobacteriati > Methanobacteriota > Halobacteria > Halobacteriales > Natrialbaceae > Natronorubrum > Natronorubrum halophilum. The sequence continues at coordinate 429,006 of NZ_QQTY01000005.1, read as the reverse complement.
TACCACCACGAGGAGTGTGACATGATATACGAGTTCAGTGGAGCCGGAATAAACGTGACGGCGTCGGCTACGCGTCGGCGGGACGAACCTTGAACCCGTACCGCGTCACGCCTTCCTGCGTGTAGATTCGGCGGATCGTCGTTTCGATTCGATCGCCGACGCTGAACGCGTCCGGCGCAGCGTCGGTGCCCATCGTCGCGATACTGACGGATTCGCCGCCGTCGTCCGTCTCGAGGGCGACGATCGCCGCCGCGTAGTCGCCGGAACGACTCTGCTGTTCGGCGAACTCGGGCGGAGCACCGCCCTGCGAGATGGTCGTGACGGCTTCGATTACCCCCGCGCCCGAAAGCTGGACGGGTTCGTACTCGCCGAGCGCGTTACAGTCGGCACACGCCCCTTCGGGCGGGAACGAGAGCGCGCCGCACTCGGGACAGCGGCCGGCCTGCAGGGTGTAGCGCTGCGGGATCGATCGCCGCCAGGAGGGGACGCTCACGTACGCGCCGCCGCCGGACGGCGGGCCGCTCGTGACGACGCCGCGCTGGCGCAGGTACTCGGCGTAGGTGAGGGTATCGCCGCCCTCGAATGCGGTCTCTGCCGGGACTTCGCCGTCCGATTCGACGACGAGCGCGTCGGCTCCGGCCCCGCTGCCGTGGGAAACGGCGAGGACAGATTCGGAGCCGTCGGCGAGGGCACCGGCGAGCGACACGGGCACGCTCGCAGCGCCGAGATCGCCGAGGCGGTGGACCGTCGCGGCGGCCCGGATCTCGTCGGTTCCGACGCCGGCCGCGCCCGCCGCGCGGTAGGGAAGCTTCCCGTCGGGTGCCTGGATCGCCGCGGCCTCCGGCTCCGGCGCGGCCTCGAGGCCGTCGACCGCGCCGCCGATCGTTTCGGTAAAGGCCCGACGGTCGTACTGGGTGACGCCGAGGCCTCGCGTCTCGTCCTCGCCGGTGTTGCGGAAGCGAGTTCCGGGATAGGGTGTCGCGTACTCGGCGCGGTCGACGATCTCGGCCGGACCGTCGGACTCGAGGACGAGCGCAGCAGCGCCGGCGCCGGCGGCGTGATCGATGCCGTCGTCCGGGTCGCCCCGCGGGGCGTCGGCCGCGACGACGAGACCCGTCGCTGCTTCGGCGGCGGTGATCGCGTCCATGCCGGCCCAGAGGGCTCGCGTCCCGGCCCGCGTGCTGCCCGAAAAGAGCTGGCGCGTCGCGGACTCGTCCACCTCGAGCATCGCGCCCAGACGGGCGGTCAGGTCTTCCTCGGCCAGCGGCGGCCGCGAGGTGGCGAACGCGAGCCAGTCGACGTTCGCAGCGTCGATATCGCCGGCCTCGAGCGCTCGTCGGGCCGCTTCGTAGGCCATCGTCAGCGAGTCCTCGTCGGCTGCGGCGACGGCCTTTTCGCTGACGCCAGCGGCCTGGAACTGCCCCCAGGCGTCCCGGAAGGCCTCAGCGCTGATGCGGAATCGCGGCGCGTACGCGCCGACGCCGGTGATTGCGGTCATGGGGCGCTCACCTCCGCCTCCGCTTCCTTTTCAAAGACGTGAACCACGGCGGCACCGCCGCTGCCGCCGACGTTGTGCGTGAGCCCGCGTTTCGGGTTTTCGACCTGCCGTTCGCCGGCGTTTCCGGTGAGCTGTTTGTAGGCCTCGACGACCTGTCCGGCTCCCGTTGCCCCGATGGGGTGTCCTTTGGACTTCAGGCCGCCGGAGGTGTTGACCGGGAGGTCGCCGCCGAGTTCCGTCTCGCCGGATTCGATCAGCCGACCGGCCTCGCCCTTCTCACAGAAGCCCAGATCCTCGTAGGCCAGCAGTTCGGCGATGGCGAAGCAGTCGTGCACTTCGGCGAAATCGAGTTCGTCGGGGCCGATTCCGGCCATCTCGTAGGCCGACTCTGCGGCGCGCCGGCTCGCCGGGACGCCGGTGTAGGTGTTCCGCTGGTAGAGTCCGACGTTGTCGCTGCCGGCACCGACGCCGGCGACGCGGATCGGGTCGTCGGTGTAGTCGTCGACGACGTCCTCGCCGACGATCAGCGCGCAGGCCGCGCCGTCGGAGGTCGGACAGCAGTGATAGAGATTGAGCGGGTCCGCGACGACGGGGGCCGACTGGGCGTCCTCGAGCGAGCACTCGAAGCCCAACTGTGCGTGCGGGTTTTTCGCCCCGTTGGCGTGATTTTTCACGGCGACCCGCGAGAGCTGTTCGCGCGTGGTGCCGTACGTTTCCATGTGGACGCTGGCCATCTGGGCGTAGACGCCGGAGAAGGTGGTCCCCGAGAGACGCTCCCACTCGGTCTCGCCGGAGACGCCGAGCCAGTACTTCGTCGCGTCGGAACTCGTGTCGGACATGATCTCGAAGCCGCCCGCGAGGACGACGTCGGCCATGCCGGACTTGACCGCCTGGACGGCCTGTCGGACCGCGAACCCGCTCGCCGCGCAGGCGTTTTCGACTCGCGTACAGGGGACGCCGTCGAGCCCGACGTGTTCGGTGACTGCGGGCCCCGAGAGACCGAGTTGGCGGCCGCCGACGCCGAGATTTCCGATGAACGCTTCGTCGATGTCGCTCGCCTCGAGTCCGTTCGGCACGCTCTCCGTGGCCGCCTCGTACGCCGTCCGAAACAGCGACCGATAGCTCTCCTCCGGAAACGCTCCGTAATCCGATTGTCCCGCGCCGACGAGATATGCGTCTCGCATACTCGTGGGTGCGGTATCTGGTATGATATACCTATACACTTGGGACGACGACCCGCTTTTCGAGTGCGGTCTCCCGGCCGTCTCCCGCGATAGCCGCGGAGTGGACGACCGGTCGTCGCTCTCGAGCACACTGCCCTCGACCCCTTCACCGTCGCCAGTCTCTCGCACTGCGTTTCGACACGGCATTCAAGCGTTTCGCTCCCGTATTTCGATGCATGTCCCGCGCGGCCGAACTCGCGTCCATCCTCGAGACGACCGCGTCGCTCGCGATCGTCTGTCACGACAATCCGGATCCGGACTGTCTCGCCAGCGCGCTGGCCCTGGAGGCGATCGCGAGCGACCACGACGTCGAGGAGATCACGATCACCTACGGCGGTGAGATCTCCCACCAGCAAAACCGTGCGTTCGTCAACATGCTCGAGATCCCCCTCGAGTCGATCGACGACACCGACATCGACGCGTACGATCGCCTCGCTTTTATCGATCATTCCCAACCCGGCGCGAACACCGAACTGCCGGCGAGCGTCGTCCCCGAAATCGTCATCGACCACCACCCCGGCGACCCCGTCGAGGCGGCGTTCGAAGACATTCAGCCGAGGGTCGGCGCGACGGCGACGATCTTCGTCGAGTACCTCCGCGATCTCGATATAGAACTGACGCCGCGACTCGCCTCGGCGCTGCTCTTCGCGCTCCACCGAGAGCGACTGGATTTCGTTCGCGAACCGACCAGACGGGAGTACGAGGCGGCGCTCGCGATCTACCCCGATGCGGACCTGGAGACGCTCGAGCAACTGTACGGCAGCGCGTTCTCGCCGGGAACGCTCGACGCGATCGGGCGGGCGATCGCAACCCGGGAGCGACGCGGCTCCTCGATGGTCGCGAACGTCGGCAAGACCGCCGAGACGGACGCGCTCCCGCAGGCGGCGGATTACCTGCTCAACCTCGAGGGCGTCGACACCGTCCTCGTCTACGGTATCGTCGGTGACGCGATCCGGATGAGCGCCCGCTCGATCGATCCGCGGGTTCACATCGGAGAGACGCTGGGAACCGGCTTCGACGAACTCGGTCAGGTCGGCGGTCACCACGACATGGCGGGAGGACGGATCGAACTCGGTCTGTTCGCCGACACCGCAGACGACGCGGACGAGTTGCTCGAGTTCGTCAGCGACCGCCTCTCTCGTCGGTTCTTCGACACGTTGAACCTCGATGACGACCGGTGAGTCCGCACCGGGCGGTTCGGACCGTCACCCGTCCGGGAGGACGACGCGCCCGAACGACGGACGTTCGTCCCGTCGACGCTCACTCGATCTCGATGGACCGCGAGTCGTCGCTCGAGTTCCGCTTGGGAAGGTGAACCGTTAGAATGCCGTTGTTGACGGCCGCAGTAACGGCATCCGCCTCGACGGGATCGGGTAGTTGAATCCGGCGACTGAACGACTGCATCTCCCGTTCACGGCGGATGTAGGTCGCTTCTGATTGGGGTGTCTCGTCCGCGTCTTCCTCCTCGAGCGCCCGTTCGTGTTCGCTCTCGCGCTCGCCGCTGATCTCGAGGGTGTCGCCGCGGAGTTCGAGTTCGAGGTCGTCGGTCTCATAGCCCGGCACGTCGACGGTAACGGTGAACTCGTCACCGTGGTCGGCGAGATCCAGTTGCGTCGTCGCCCCTCCCATCGAGAGGTCGAGTCGGCTTCGCGTGTCGAGGTCCGACTCCCACGAGCGGGCGGCCGTCTCGAACTGGCGGTTCAGTCGGTTGAGCAGTTCTTCCAGGTTCTCGAACGGATTGGAACGGTCTGTCATGGTATATCGTATCTTTCGCGTTCGGCGGCGAAAAAGCCTCCTCCGAGTCCCCGTGAGAATCACTCGTTCGAACATATCGATCCGGACGATTGCGGCAGAACCGAGGGGTGGGCTGGCCGTTTTTACGCTCCTCCGCGTACGGTCACGTATGACAGTTGCACTGTTTGTCGTCAGCGAAGAGGGGTACTGGGGAGAGGAGTGCGTCGAACCGCTCGAGACGCTGTCGGACGCGGGCGTCGAGATCACGGTTGCAACGCCGTCGGGAAAGCCGCCGAAGATCGACGAGCGCTCGATCGATCCCGAGCAGGTCGGCGAGGAGACCGCCGAGCACGTTCGGGAGGTCCACGAGACCGACGAGCGACTGAACGATCCGATTCCGACGGCGCGGGCCGACGCCGAGGCCTACGACGCCGTCGTCTTCCCCGGCGGCCACGGCACCGAATGGGACGTCAACCAGGACAGCGATGCTCGACGACTGCTGCGTGACATCGTCGAGGACGACGACGGAAAGGCGCTCGTCGTCTGCCACGCCGTCGGGATCCTCGCGTTCGCCCGCGACAGCCACGGCGCGTTCGTCGTCAACGGTCGCGAGGTGACCGGCTTCCCCAACGAGTGGGAGGACGACATCGTCGACGAGAACGACTGCATGCCGAGCGGTCGGAAACTGCCCTACTGGGTCGAGGACGAAGTGAAAGCCGCCGGCGGCGACTGGGACGCCGAACTCGAGGCCGACACGAGCGTCACCGTCGACGGCGACCTCGTCACCGGCCGCGGCCCCGGCTCCTCGAGCGCGGCCGCCGAAACGCTGCTCGAGGAACTGGAACGCTAACTCGAGTCGCCCGGCTCAGTTTCCGTTGGCGTTGCACGCACCGTGTGGCTATCAGGCTGTGTGACGTTCACTGGAAGGCGTCTCTGTGGCTTTTGTATCTCGGCAAGGCACGTGGGTTATGCCCCGTATCACCCTCACTGACGAATATTTGGGGGCTGCCGTGATTATCGGACTCGGAATGTTGTTCCTCATCCCGCTGATCGAGGACTGGATCGCGGTCGGTGCCCCGGTTACTACCCTTCAGGTGACCATGCTTTTTCTCCCCCTCGTGTACTTCGGAGTGTTGCTCTGGTACGTCAGATGGCGACTCGGACAGCCCGAGGATAACGCGCTGCCACGCATCGCAGTGTGGTTCCTTCTCGGAGCGCTACTGACGCCGCTCCTGGTCGGGTTTTCACTCTTGGGCCAGGAACAAACACTCTCTGACATCTTTTATGTAACTAACAGGGCGGCACTCCGGGGTGGTGTCATCTTCCTAATTATCGGCCACTACAGCGCGAACAATCAACACATCAGGGATCAACTCGAAGAGCGCACCCAACAACTCGAGTTCGTCAATCGGCTGCTCCGTCACGACATTCGAAACGATGTGATGGTCATAATCGGGTACGCCGAGATGATCGCCGATCAGTACCGGGACGAACGGTTCGTGGAACGCGAGGAAATCTCTCGCGATCCGCTCCAACAGATCGAGGAACGCGCCGACCGTATCGCCGAACTCGCGAACATGGCGAGTCGGCTCGATAGCAACGAGGACTACCATCCCCAACGGATTTGGTTGGTCGAGATGCTCGAAACGACCATCGACCGCGTCCAAGCCGAATACCCCGAAGCGGAGTTCGATCTCGTGACTACCGAGGAAGGAGAGCAGTATGTCGCTGCGGATGACGCGTTGAAAGGCGTGTTCGAGAACCTCCTTCGGAACGCCGTCCAGCACAACGATCAGCCGACGCCGCAAATCACGGCGACGATAGATCCCAGCCCCGAGACGGTGACGGTACGAGTAACCGACAACGGTCCCGGACTTCCCGAATCGATGCGATCTACGTTTTTCGATCCCGGAGTGAAGGGAAGCGATTCGTCGGGCTCCGGCCTCGGCCTGTATCTGGTCGAAACGCTCATCGACCGTTACAACGGCGATATCTGGGTCGAAGAGAACGATCCCAGAGGGGCTACGTTCGTCATCGAACTCGATCGATACACCGAACCCGCGGCGGACGAGAGTCGCCGCATCTCGAGTGCGCCGTGAGTGACGAATTTCTCCTCGGTTCGCTCGCGCAACGCTGTAGAGACAGCGACTCACGGTGCCCGCTTCCCGATTCTCGAAACGCCGATGAGATCCGTCCTTCGGCCGTGTTTTGGTACGAACCACGAGCCGTCGAGCGGTCTGGTGGGCGTCGAATCCGAATTACCGTTTCGAACTACAGCGATTCCCGGACCGAGGCAGTTATACACGCCGATTCCCGAGGACGAGCGTGGTCCCCGCAGAATCGAACACGCCCGTCACGTCCGATCCGTTACAGAGCCGCAGCTACCGAATTACCGTCGACGACGGCCGTGAGTCGTTCTTTGCGCTCAGTATCGAAGACGTCTCCAGCGAGGACGCATGGCTCATGTCAGATACCGTTCGGGCGCTTGATAACATGCGCTGAGCAATACCGTCGGACGGCACTCCGCGTCGTTCGATGGGCGGGGCACTCGAGGGACTGTGGCGAGCATCGAACGATTCCGGACGCACGCTTCGCGGATGGGAAAGTGCTTGAGGGAGCACCTCCTTGTTTCGCCCAATGAGGCGTCGGACGATTTTGGCCGCCGGTAGCGCGCTCGCGGGGACAGTCGCCGCTGGCTTTGTCAGCCAGCCGTCGGGCGACCATCGGCTACTCACAGCGGCTCGAGAGCCGGGTGATGCGGGCGAGACCAACACGAACACGGAACGACTGCTTCCCGGCACCGTCCACGAGACCAGGCTCCACGAGATCGACGCGCCGCGAGACGGTCCCACCGCCATGGTGTTCGGTGGCATCCACGGCGACGAGCGAAACGGAATCGCGGTCGCCCGCGAGATCACCGAGTGGCACCCCGACGCGGGGACGCTCGTCGTCGTCCCCGAGACCGACCGCGTGGCCGTCGAGAACGACGAGCGGGAGGGCGTCGACGGCAACCTCAACCGTCACTTCCCGGCCGATCGTGAGCCGGTGAGCGAGCTCGCGCGAGGGATCTGGGACGCCGTCGAAACCCGCGATCCCGACGTCGTCCTCGATCTCCACCGATCGCTCGGAATCTACGACTTCCACCGGCAGTACGTCGGGCAGGCCGTTTTTCACTCGCCGGACGCCCACGGCGACGCACTCGCCGACGCGCTCGACGACGACTCCGTCCCGTGGTACCTTCCGTTCCACCGGTTTACGGCCCGGGAGACCGATCTCTCCGGACCGTTGCTCTTCCAGAAGGCGGCGCGCGAACTCGAGGCGAGCACGTACCTCTTCGAGACGACGGAGTTCCTACTCGATCAGCCGACGCGAAACGAGATGACGCGGCTGGCGGCTGCACGCGTACTCGAGTTGCACGGCCTGCTCGAGACGGGAGGTGACGCATGAGCGACGACGACTGGCTCGTACTCCCCGGAACCGATCGCACCCCCGTTTCGATCGGACGGGTCGTTACGAGCCCCGCGACGATCGGTACCTTCGTGTTACTGGTCGTTCCGTTCGCCCTCGGGTGGCTCAAGTCGGCGCTGTTCTCGCCGCTCGCCCTCCCCAGCTACGTGCTCTACGGGATCGGGACGGCGATCGGTGACGCCATCGCACCGCGGTTCGATTTCTGGCTCTACTGGATTCCGTTTCTCGCTAGCTGCGTCGGCATCTCCGTCACCATCGGCTTCGGATACGAGTGGTGGCGCGAACGAGCGGACGACGACTCGAGCGAGAGGCTGTAGCGCTCCGTCCGAGCGTCGGCGGCGATTCCGTCTCGAGGGCGGCGCGAGTGCGCCGGCGTGTAACCCGTCTCTACCGCGAATCAGTCCCTTTTTACGCGACGGCGGGGAATTCAGGTGCATGAGCTTTGAGAAAGACGACCGCGTCGTCCTGGACGACGAGCACAGCGAGTTCGACGGCGAGACGGGAACGATCACCCAGACGATGGAGTCGATGTTCGGTGACGTGACCTACACCATCAGCTTCGAGGAGGGTCAGGAAGCCGGCGTCCCCGAGGACGCTCTCGAGGAAGCCGACGAGGACGACGACATCGACGCCGACGAAGACGACGAATAAGCGAGTCGCTGGAGCCGTCCAGCCGCTCGAAGCGCTCCCGTTTACATATCGCAGATGCCACAGATCCCGCTTCACTACGTCGATTTACGCACGTTCTGTTACGCCACCGAGGACGAGAAACGCGTCGAGCAGGCGCTCCGAACGCTCCTCCCCGAGGAGTTCGAGATCGAACGCGTCGAGAGCGAGGGCCACTTCGGCGACCGCATCCTCGTCCTCTCCGCGCGCGTCGAGAAGGCGAACGACGTCCGGCACGTCCTCTCGCGACTCGCCGACCTCGAGTCCTTCGACGAGTTGATCGACGAACTCGACGAGCGGGTCACCGAGAACACCGAACTCTTCTTGCGACTGGACAAACAGGCCGCCTTCGGCGAGGAGATCCGTCTGGGCGACGGCATCACCTTCCGCGGAAAGGTCGAGGCCTACCCCGCGAAGAAAGAACGGGCCGTCGAAAACGCCGAGGAAGTCCTCGAGCGACTTCGAGACGGCGAATAACTAGCTGATTGGTGCCGGTGACGCTATCGAAGCCGTCGGTACGCACGGAGCAACACTGACGCGGCCGTCCCCAGCCCCGGAATCCTCGAGGAGAGGGCGGCGGCCCCGAGCAACAGGAGGCCGCTTTTCCGGTGCCCCTTCGAGAGTTCCATCACGCCATCGATCGCGGTCGTGACGACGCCCACGTCCTTCAGCAGTTCCGTTCGACCGGATGGAGTTCGCGTACTTGCCATGGATCTATCTGTGTAACGTCGGTCGGGAGGAAACGGTGGCGGCCTGCAGTTGTCGGGTCGGCTGGCAGCGCGTTGCTGATCGGTTTCGCGCTCGAGACGGCGGGCGAGCGCGGCGTTTTTGATGCCGGCCTGCGAGCGTGTTCGTATGCACATCCACGTCGTCGGTGACGACCCGGTTCGTTCGGCCGTCGTCGCCGCGCTCGGAGACGTCGATATCGCCGTCGAAGAGGCCAGTCCGGACGAACTCGCGGACGCTCGGTTCGCGGTCGTAAGCGACGTCGCCGGTGCAGCGACGTTCGAGCGGGCGAACCGGGCCGCTCGAGCGGGCGGAACGCCGTGGATCGCCGTCGAGATCGGCGGCGTCGGCGGCCATCCGCTCACCGCGGTCGACGCGGCCGTCTCGGGGTTCGCATCCGGCGCGGGCTGTTTCGACTGTCTCCGGCGCCGCGTCGCGTCGAACCTCGAGGAGGGGGCGATGAGCGACGAGCCGCGGGCGGATCGCGCCGCGGCGCGGCTGGCCGGCGCGCTCGCGGGCCGGGAGTGCGTGCGCGTCCTCTCGGGCGACGAGCGATCGGTGATCGGCCACACCGTCGAACTCCCGCACAACAGACGGCGATTCCTGCCGTTGCCGGGCTGTGACTGCCGGGACGGTGATCGAGATCGGACGCTCGAGCGCGACGACGAGCGCCTCGAACTCGACGCGGCCGTCGAACGCGTCGAAGCGACGATCGACGACCGGGTCGGCGTCGTCAGGAGCATCGGCGAAATCGACTCGTTCCCCGCGCCGTACTACCTGGCGACGACGGCGGATACCGCGGGCTTCAGCGACGCCAGCGCGCCGACCCAGGCGGCCGGGGTCGCCGACGACTGGAACGCGGCGCTGATGAAAGCCGTGGGCGAGGGCCTCGAGCGCTACTGCGCCGGCGTCTACCGGGAGGACGACTTCGTCCACGCGAGCGAGGACGCCCTCGAGAACGCGGTCTCTCCGACGGATCTCGTGCGACCCGAGGACGCACCACCCTACGACTCGGGCGACGAGCGCCGGTGGGTTCCGGGCGAGAACCTTGCGTCGGGAGCGTCGGTCCACTTGCCCGCCGCGGCGGTCCAGTTTCCCCAGCCCGGCGAGCGACTCGTCCCGTCGATCACGACCGGGCTCGGCCTCGGTTCGTCGACCGTGGACGCCCTGTTGTCGGGGCTGACGGAGGTCCTCGAACGGGACGCGACCATGCTCGCGTGGTACTCGACGTTCGACCCGCTCGAACTGTCGATCGAGGACGACACCTTCGCGACCCTCGAGCGCCGCGCTCGAAGCGAGGGGCTGTCGGTGACGCCGCTGCTCGTCACGCAGGATATCGACGTCCCCGTGGTCGCGGTCGCCGTCCACCGCGATTCGGACGCGCTGGCCGAATCCGTCGCGTCGGCCGACGACGACTGGCCGGCCTTCGCCGTCGGCTCCGCGGCGGGGCTCGACGCCACCGCCGCGGCGCGATCGGCGCTCGAGGAGGCCCTCCAGAACTGGATGGAACTGCGCAGCCTCGGCCCCGAGGGGGCCGACGACGCCTCGGGCGCGATCGGCGAGTACGCGTCGTTCCCCGACGCCGTGCGGTCGTTCGTCGACGCGGAGCGGACGATTCCGGCCGAAAGCGTCGGTCCGGATCCGGTTCCCTCGGGAACGGCGGCGCTCGAGGAACTCGTTTCGCGGACGAGCGATGCCGACCTGACGCCGTTCGCGGCGCGATTGACGACTCGAGACGTCGAGCAGGCCGGATTCGAGGCGGTTCGAGTCGTCGTCCCAGGTGCCCAGCCCCTGTTTACCGGCGAACCGTTCTTCGGTGAGCGAGCGCGAACGGTTCCGGACGATCTCGGGTTCGAGTCGCGTCTCGATCGCGCGTTTCATCCGTATCCATAGGGACGGACTCCCTCGCGACGGCTCTCGGGGAATCGATCGTCGAAATGGGTCGCAGTAACGAGGGTAGAGCCGAGTTACTCGGCTGCGCCGTCGTCGGTTTCGTTTCCGCCGGTATCGACTGTTCGGTTCTCATCGCCGTCGACGCCGGTCTCGTTTTCCGCGTCGTCGCCGTGATCGACTTCGACCGCGAGGCCGTCGTCGGAGAGTTGAATCTTGACGACTTGGGTTGTCGACGTGATCGAAACTTCCCGTACCTCCGTCTCTTCGTCGTTGTCGTCGATGCGGGCGATGCGAAGGCTCTGTTCCGTTTTGTCGAGGTTCGGCGGCTTGACGCTCTCCCCCGGGGTGACGGCGATGCTCTGTTCGTAGCTCCGTCGGTCGGCTTCTCTATCGTAGGCCTGCAGGTGGAGGTTGTAGGTGCGGTCGGCCTCGCTGTGTATCTCGATGGGGACGATTCCCTGGAGACCGAAGTGCTCCTGGACGCCATCGATACAGCCCGCGAGTCCGACGATGGCGGCCACGCCTGCGGACTGCAGTAACGTACGGCGGTTCACGTTCGACCTTCGGGAGCGAACGAACGTAGGCGTTACTCTTCTCGCTTCGCCTCGCCGGATTCCACGCAGACGAGACGCCGTCCCGTGTGGTTTTATGACACGGTAGGGAAACACCCGCGTATGGAGAAAGTCGCGATCGACGACGTCGATATCGAGGTCAACCCGATGAACGTCCACTCGGTCAGACGGCCGGTTTCACGGGCGCTCGGCTGTACCGACTTCGCGATGAACTACTTCGAACTCGAGTCCGGCGAATCTTTCTCGGGCGGCTATCACACCCATCACGATCAGGAGGAGGTCTTCTACGTTCAGGAGGGTACCGCGACGTTCGAAACCGAGGCGGGCGACGTCACCGTCGAGGCGGGCGAAGTGATCCGCTTTGCGCCGGGTGACTTCCAGAAGGGGTACAACGACGCCGACGAACCGGTCGTCGGATTCGCGTTCGGCGCACCCGGTGCCCGACACGACTGGGACGAGATCGAGTCGATGATCTACTGTCAGGATTGCGAGGCGGAAGTCGGCCACGGCCTCGAACTCACCGACGAGGGGGTCTTCCGAATGACCTGTACCGACTGCGGGAACTCGTTTACGATCGGCTAAGTACCGCTCAGTCGTCGCCGAAGATCGTCTCGTGGAACCCGATGACGAGTCCCGGAACGACCGCCATGAAGAGGTGTTCCTCGAGCGGGATGCCCGCGATATCGATCCCGGTCCGAAGCTTGATGTCGAAGACGCCGACGGCGAGGGTGTAGCGATCCCAGAGGTAGGCGATGGGGTACAGTGCGAGGATCGTGATTCCGGCTTTCCGAAGCGCGTTCGCCCGACGGAGCAACAACACGGCGACGACGCCCCAGAACAGCTCCGTCGCGAGGTAGGTGTAGCGGCCCAGCGTGCTGATATCAGGCACCATACCCGAAGTACGACACCGGCGATAATAACATCCTTTCTCGGGACCACCCGGCTAAAACGTGCGGTATGTTCAAAACCCCAGCGAGAGAATGGTCATCCGAACCAATGAATATCTCCGATATCGCTACCACGGACTACATCGAAGTCGACGTCGGCACGCGTATGGGGAAGGTCCGTTCGACATTTGAGAACGGAAACCCCAAGGGAATTATCGTCACCAACGACGGGGAGTACGAAGGCGTTATCAGCGAGCGGGAGGTCCTCCAGTCTCACGTCGAAGACGACGCCAAGGTCGCCGCACTCATCAAACCGAGTCGGAACGATCCGGCACCCAAGATCGACCGAGACGAAGACGTCCGCGAAACGGCACGTCTGCTGATCGAGAGCAACTCGAAGGTCGCGCCGATCTTCGAAAACGGCGACCTCTGGGGCGTCATCACCGACGACGCGATTCTCGAAGCGGTGATCGACAACCTCGACGCGCTCTCCGTCGAGGACATCTACACGGACGATCCGATCACCCTCGAGGAAGACGACGGGATCGGCAAGGCGATCAACCACCTCCGGGAACACGGAATCTCGCGGCTGCCCGTCGTAAACGAGAACGGCTACCTCACCGGCGTCGTCACGACGCACGACATCGCCGACTTCGTCATCCGGGAGAACCACACGACGACGACCGGCGACCGAGTCGGCGATACCCAGCGCCTGCTCGACGTGCCGGTCTACGATATCATGAACAGCCCCGTAGAGACGACGACCCTCGATGTGACGGCCAAGGAAGCCGTCGAAACGATGCTCGAGAAGGACTACGCAGGACTGATGGTGACGCCCGACGACGACGACCGGATCGTCATCGGCGTCATCACCAAGACGGACGTGCTGCGCGCGCTCACGTTCACCGAAGAGGAGCACATGGACGTCCAGATCACGAACATCTCGATGCTCGACACCATCACCCGGGAGTCGATCGTCCAGAGCATCGAGGACGTCGCCGACAAGTACGCCGACATGCAGGTGATGCACGCCCACGTCCGCTTCCACGAGCACAACGAGAAGCTCCGGGGCACGCCGCTCGTCCAGTGCCAGATCCGACTGCGAACCAACAAGGGACAGGTCGCCGGCACGGGTGAGGGGTACGGGGCCGAGAACAGTTTCCGCGTCGCCGTCGACAAACTCGAGCGCAATGTCTTAGAGGTCAAAGGCGTCACCAGCGACGAGGAGTACCGCGGACAGTTGCTGCGGAAGCTGAACGAACTCTAGGGCTTCGACCGTCGACTCGACTTCGACCGATTATTTTTCGGGCGCTCGGAGGGGACTTGACGCTCTCAGTGATATCTCACGCGGACACGCGTTCACGCCGGAAATACGCCGTGTTCGCGGCTGGAGACGCGCCGTGTCGACGGAATCCGATATCGCCGAACAGTTCGTGTCAATTACCGTTCAAACCGAACGTACAGCGGTCGTTCAGCGCCGCGTCGATTCGTCGCCGCCCTCGAGCCCCGAATCCGTGATCCGGAACTGGATGGATTCTCCTGCGGGCTTCGAGCGGTGTTTTTCGAGCGTCGCGCGCCGGTTACCGCCGCGAAAGCGCTCGAGACGAACGACGACGCCGGTCCAGTGCTCGAGCGTGTTCCCGCCGAGTGCGCGCGTGCGGTCGGCCTCGGGATCCGCAAAGACCTGATTCGTCAGCACGACCGCGAGATCGTACTTTCGAGCGAGCGAGAGGAGATGCGTCACCTGGCGGGTGACGCTGCGCAGCGCCTCGCCGTCGTCGCCGCCGCCGGTTCGCTCGAGTCGGTAGAAGCCGGTCGCGCTGTCGAGGACGATCAGATCCGCCCGTTCGGCGAACTCCTCGGCGTCGCGGACGGCTTCGGACTGTTCTTCGAAATCGAGGGCGTCCTCGATGACGATCCGAGAGGCGACGGGTTCGACGTCGTCGCCGACGCGCGCCGTGAGCAGTTGCTGGAAGCGGTCGACGGAGACGCCTTCCGTATCGATATAGACCGCAGTGCCCTCGCCGACGGCCGTCTCGACGGCTGCCGAGAGCGCGAGGTTCGTCTTGCCCGAGGCGGGCGGACCGTACAGCTGCGTGACGGTCCCGCGTTCGAAGCCCCCACCGAGTAACTCGTCGACCGGGCTACAGCCGGTCGGGATCGCTTCGTCGTTCACGGTTTCAGTTGGAAGGTTACGCGCAAAAAGCCCCCGGAACCGCCCGCGCGAATTCCCTTCCGTGCACGGCCGACTCCGCGTATCGCGCTGTTACTACCGACCGCGGAGCGTAAAACGATCACCGCACTGACGTCCGGCCGACAATATATTCGCGCCCGCCTCGAAGGGCGACCGTGATCGTCGTCGCCACAGCAGATTTCGAGGTGTACCACGGCGTCGTCAACGAACTCCGCGAGCGGGGTGCCGAGTTCACGACCGTCGAACCCGACGCAACGCTCCCGGACCGCACGACGGTCGTCGTTACCGGTACCGACCACGCCGACGCGTTTACTGATGTGACGACGATCGTCGCCGATCCGGACGCCCCCAGACGAGCCGTCGATCAGGCGCTCACCGCAGTTCGGGGCGGCGGCGGTCGAACCATCATCGGCGTCGATCCGGGGCGCAAACCCGGTATCGCCGTCCTCGCGGGCGAGATCGTCGTCGCGGCCTTCCAGGTCCCGCTCTCCGACGCCATCGACGTAATCCAGCGCGAAGCCGACGAGGCGACTTCGCCGGTCGTCCGCGTCGGCGACGGCTCCCGCCTCGAGAGTGCGAAACTCGTCAACGACCTCGAGGACGTGACGGTCGAACTCGTCGACGAGACGGGGACGACGCCCTATCTGGGAACGGGCTCGAGAGGGATGGGCGACGTTCTCGCCGCAGTCAACATCGCGCGTCTCGAGGGCGATATCGTCGACACCCGGACGATCGAACCGACGACGGGCGAGTTACAGGTGATCAAGGACCGCTCGCGCGAACGGAGCGAGAACAATCGAGCGATCGACGAGATGCTGGCTCGACGGGTCGCGTCGGGCGAGTTGACGATCGACGAGGCCCTCGCCGAACACCGCGGACAGAACGCCGATCTCGAGTCGTCAGCGTCCGACGACGCGACCGACTGACGTTGCGTCGGTGTCGGTTCGGTCCCGCGACTGCAGCACCGCTCTTTCTGGTGGTAATCGCGGAGAAAATGAATCGTCGAAAGTTCGCGGTCAAATTCGACCGGGGTTAGTACGTCAGCAGCGAGTGCTTAGCTTTGCCCGCGTCGTGCGAGCATGGCGGCGGCGAGCACTGCGACGAGCGCGACGCCGACACCGAAGCCGGGCACCGAGTCGTCCTCTTCTTGCTTGTCGTCGTCATCGCTTTTCTTCTCTTCGATGGTGGATCCCTTCTTGTCGTCGTCGCTCTTCTGATCTTTCTTGTCGTCTTTCTTGTTGTCCTTCTTATCGTCCTTCTTGTCGTCCTTTTTGTCATCCTTCTTGTCGTCTCCATCGTTAACCGGTTCCTCGGAGACGGAGGTCGCTTCCGAGGACGTGATCTGGACGTTCTGGTTCTCCTGCATGGTCAGCTGGAACGCGGAGGCGCTCCCGTTGTCGTCGGCGATTGCGAGCGCGTCGTTCGACTGCAGGTTCGTCTGGACGAGTTCCTGATTCTGCTCGATGGCAGCGGTCGAGGACTGGTCGACGTCGTTGAGTTGCTCGTTACTGCCGTCGTAATCGAAGGCGGTGCGGTTCACGTCCTCGAGCCCGTCACCGTTGATCATCGCGGATGTCGTGTTGGTGATGACGGCACCCTCGTAGGTGTCCTTCTTGTTTTCGAGTTCGGGGGCTTCCTCGCCTTCCTCCAGGAAGACGTTCAGCGCTTCCGCGGACGCGATCTGTGCGTTGACGTTCTGCTGGAAGGTCAGCTGAACGGCCTCAGCCTCGCTGGAGTTCGTGGCGATCGCCTGTGCCGAACTGTTGAGGTTGATGTTCACCTGCTCGACGCTCTGGTACTGCGTCACGCTGGCGTCGGCAGTCTGCGACACGTCGCCGCTACCCTGTTTCTTCTCCGAGGAACCGTACTCTTCCGCGCCGTCCTGGTTTACGACCTCGGTAGCGCCGTCGGCGCTTGCGGTCGCGACGTGCATCCCTGCGGAGTCCATCAGGACGTTCATGGCTTCGGCGGTTCCGATCTGTTCGTTCAGGTTCGTCTGATCGGAGATCTGGATTGCGGTCGCCGACGAGTTTTCACCGACTGCGATCGCGATCGCGCTGCCCATCTCGTAGCTGTTTATCTGCTCGATTTCCTGGGCCTGTTCGATGGTTGCATTCGCGGTTTGGTCCGTGTTCGGCGCGTTGCTGCTGGATTTCTTGTGTTTGTCCTTGTTCTCGTCGAGGTCGGCTCCGTACACGTTCGACGCGTTCGCCGAGCCTTCCTGCAGGTTGATGTTGGACTGTTCGGTCAGCTGCACCGCGGTCGCCGAACTGTCGTTCTCGGCGAACGCGAGCGCGGTGTTGTTCTGGATGACGTTCGCCTGGTTGACGTCCTGGGCCTGGCTGACGGACGCTTCAGCCGTCTGGCTGACCGTCGTTTCACCGTCGTCGCCAACGGCACCCCAGCCGTTGAACTCCTGGCCGTTGTCGCCCATGATCACGTGGACGTCGCCGACCTCCTCGAGCGTCGTCTCGTGGCTGTTCCCTTCGTAGTTCTGCGCGGACGCCTCACCCACCTGGGAGTTGGCGTTTTGCTGGTTCACTTCCTGGATCGCTGTCGCCTCGCCGCCGCCCATCGCGATGGCGACGGCCTCACCCTGTTCGTTGATGTTTACCTGCCCGACGTCCTGGTACTGGACCACTTCGGAGTTGCCTTCCTCTTGTGCTGTGGCGGTTCCAGACTCGTCAGGTGCGTGGCTTTCGATATATTCTTCGAGCGATTGCTCGCCGAGGTCCGCTCCGAAGACGAGGTAGACGTCCTCCCCGTTCTCCATCGTGTGTACTGTTCTGTCGTCGGTACTTCCGTTCGCGCCGACGGGGGCAGCCATCCCGACCATCGAGATGACAACCATCGCGGCCACGAAAATCGTCGTAAGCTGTGATCGTTTGGTCATGGTCATTGTCGCAACGACTTTTAAATGACCCGTGAGGGTCTTTCGTTGCTGAATGTTTGCGACGCGAACCAGTCTTCCCTGAAGAACGTCTTTGTTATCTGTCGATTGCGGGGAAGAAGAAGGCGGCTATAGATCTATTGTGACTCCCTTCCGATCGATAACGCGTCGTTATCGGGCTAGATCGCTATCCGACCGGTCTCGGTACGCCACCCTGCGGAGATTCGGCGAAACCGCCGTACGCACTCGGTATCACGCCGTTTGAGCGGAGCACAACTCGGCTCGAGACGCTGTTTTGGACCGGTTACTGGCGGTATATCCCGAAGGACGTGAGTCACGTTGTCATCGTTCACGGATGGTCGTCGCCTCGTCTCGTTCTGTTCGCACTCGCGAGCGCGGTCCGATCCGCAACAGTAACCGTCCGTTCTTCGGTCGGGGTATCACTCCGCTGTGGAAACCGATCGACATCGCTACTCCCGACGGCGGCTCGAAACCCGTTTCTCGCCGGTGTCTTCGGAGAGTACCTCGTAGAGAATCGCCCGCCCGCCGTCCGCTTTCGGGCGCAGGATGCGTCCGAGTCGCTGGATGAACTCCCGTTCGCTGCCGCTGCCCGAGAGCACGACCGCGACCGACGCGTCGGGGACGTCGACCCCCTCGTCTAACACGTTCGACGTCGCGATCCGGCTGTAGGTCCCCTCGCGGAACCGCTCGAGGATCTCCCGTCGTTCGGCGGTCCCGGTCTGGTGCGTGATCGTCGGTATCAAAAACCGCTCGCTGACGTCGTACGCGAGGTCGTTGTGGGCCGTAAAGACGATCGTCCGGTCCTCGCGGTGGTCGCCGAGGATTCCCTCGAGGGCCTCGAGTTTGGCTGCGCTCCCGTACATGATCTCGCGGGCGCGCTGGCGGGCAAGCAGCGCCTCGCGCGCCTCGGGATCGTTGCCGGAGCGTTTGACGAGTTGCTGGTAGTCCGACCCGCTTTGCATCCGAATGTTCGACCGCGCGAGGTAGTTCGTGAACACCTCCTGCACCCGGTCGTACTCCTCGCGCTCGTCGGGTGTGAGCGAGACCTCGAGTCGCTTCAGGTCGTAGCTCGCGAGGTGATCGCCGACCAACTCGTCGACGCCGACGCGGTAGACGAGGGGTCCGACGACCTCCTCGATGATTTCGTGGGCGCCGTCGGGGCGCTCGAACGTCGCAGTCAGTCCCAGTCGGGCGGGTGCCGCGAGCAGGCGTGCGATCTCGCGATAGCCCTCCCCGCCGAGGTGGTGAACCTCGTCGAAGACGACGAGGCCGAAGCGGTCGCCGACCGAATCGGCTTTCAGGTACGCCGAGTCGTACGTCGAGACCGTGATCGGCCCGAAGCGCTGCTCGCCGCCGCCGAAGCGCCCGATCTCGCACTCGAACTCCCGCTCGAGTTCCCGTTGCCACTGTTCGAGCAGATCGATCGTCGGGACGACCACGAGCGTCGGCGTCGAGAGCCGTTCGATCGCCTCGAGTGCGATGACCGTTTTCCCGCTCCCGGTCGGAAGCTCGAGCGCGCCGGCCGGCGCGAGGGAGAGCCCCTCGAGACCGTTTTCGTCGGCGTTCCAGCGGTCCGTCTCGAGCCACGCCGCGAGAGCCGCCCGCTGGTACTCCCGGAGTTCGTACGCCGACTCGAGGGATGGGAGGTGCTCGAGATCGAGCACGCGGTCGTCGATTCGGTCGGGACTGGTCACGGCATCGACCAGCGTTGTTCGGAGCGCCGCGTACCGGAACGCCGGGACGCGCCAGCCGTCGGTTCGCGGGTCGGTCTCGAGGTCGGGAACCGACTCGCGGACGGCGCTGAGAGACGGCTCCTCGAGGCCGTCGATCCGGACGGTACCGTCCTCGTATCGGAGCGCGATCGGTGGCGGTCCCGCGCGTTCGTCCTGTGGCCGCGTCACGGTCGGTGATCGGAACGGGACGGACAAATACTGTCGGGTGTGACACTCCCCGTGCGCGGCGACCGGCGCACCGTACCTCAACCCTTTTATTATCGCTGTTCCTTGACTGGCACATGAGCGAAGACGAGGGCACGAACTCCTCCTCCCACGGTGTCCCGTCCGAGGAGCAATCCGACGACGGCGACACGGCCGACGTCGAATCTGTGACGACGGACGCTGACGAATCGGTCGCCGAACCCGCCACCGACGGGTCGGACTCGTCAGTCGAGAACGACGACTCGAGCGAGGATACGGAGACCGGTTCGACAGCGGAGTCGAACGCCGAGATGGACTCCGTTCCGGAAACGAGCGACGACGTTCAACAACTCCTCGATCGCGTTACCGAGTACGACGACGAACTCGCCCACCAGGTCAACGCCATCGTCGAGGAGGCCCGCGAACTGAACGGCACCGTCGCCCACCAGCGCGACGAACTCGAGGACCTCACCGAACGGGTCGAGGAACAGGCCGAGACCATCGGCGAGTTACAGGACGAACTCGAGGCCCGCGACGCGGAGGTCGACGACCTGAAGAGCCGCCTCAAACGCAAACAGGCGGACTTCCAGAACTACAAGAAGCGAGCCAAAAAGCGCCAAGAGCAGCTCAAAGACCGCGCGACGGAGGATCTCGTCGAACGGCTGCTCGGCGTTCGAGACAACCTGAAACGCGCGCTCGAGGAGGACAGCGGCGACGCCGAGAGCCTGCGCGACGGCGTCGACATGACGCTTCGGGAGTTCGACCGCATTCTCGAGGACGAGAACGTCTCGGAGATCGATCCAGAGCCCGGCACCGCGACCGACCCGCAGCGCCACGAGGTCATGATGCAAGTCGACAGCGCCCAACCCGAGGGGACCGTCGCCGACGTCTTCACGCCGGGCTACGAGATGGGCGATAAAGTCATCCAGAACGCGCAGGTGACCGTCTCGAACGGCGAACTCGAGGAAGACGAAACCGACGAGGGCGGCGACGAAGCGCACGCGGACGAATCAACCGACGAGTCGGCGACAGGGGCTGACGACGAGGTTGCAACCGAAGCGGAATCCGACACTGCCGACACATCGGCGGATGAGAGCGACGACGATGACGCGATCGAACTCGGTGGCGACGTCGCGAGCGACGAGACGACGGACTGACGAAGGCAGTGCGAGCACGACGAAGGAACGGGCTGACCCGCCGGTTTTCGCCGGAACCGACTAACGTGACCAGAAGCCATTTCGTTTGTCGGAACGACCCTCGCCGAGGTGTCACAACGCGGACGATCGGAAATCCGGCCACCGGTAGTGATGACGACGCTACGAGCTAATTCGTCCGGGTCGACTGTCCGCTTCGGGTGGCGCGATCACGCAGATAACCTGTGTCGCATCGTCGCCCAGCACTTCCCAGCTGTGTGGGACGCCGCCGGCGTGATGATCGTCTCACCGGGTTCGGTTTCTCGAACGATTCCGTCGACGTCCCTCCCGATCGTACCGTTTTCGCCGGCGTCCATCGGTCGCTACGCGTGTCGGTCGTATCCGTTAGCCGTTCATCCGGTCGATTCCGGTCGCTCGAGCCATCCAATCAGTCCCCCGGTGACGACCACCACAAAGAGTCCGGCCAGCACGAGTCCAAGGACGTTGTAACCCGTTCCGAGTCCAACTCGAGTGACGATCGGCTGGGTCAGAATCGGCGAGAGGAACTGCCCGAGGAAGATAACGCTCGTGAGGCCGCCGAGGACGCGTCCGCGAACGTCCTCGGACGCGTTGTCGGTCACCCACGTGTTCAGGTTCGGAAAGAGCAATCCGAGTCCGATGCCGGAAACGGCCAGTCCGACGATCACCTGCGAATAGCCGTTGCTCGAGCCGATGACGACGTAGCCGACGCCCATGAACCCGAACACGAGCGCCGTAATACCGGTCGCGTCGAGGCGCGCGCTGACCCGATAGAACTGCGTCGACGTCACGCCACTCACCAGCGTCATCGTCGCGATTGCGAGGCCGACCTCGGATCCGTTCGTCGCCGCGAGCGTCTCCAGATAGAACGGGATCTGCACGGGTATCATGTAGAAGATCACCATCGACACGAGCGCCGTCAGGTAGGCCAGCGAAATCGCTTTCCCCGGGACGCGACCCGAGCGGACAGACGGCGTCGATCGGCCACCGTCCGTTCGACTGACCGGAATCCCGGTCGCCGGATCGCACGTAGTGGGCTCGAGCGCTCGAGTCGGAGAACCGATCGTGGGCTCGTACACCGCGACGACCATCAGCGGTACCAACACCGCGGCCGAGACGTAGATCAGAAACGGAACGCGCCAGCCGACGTCGGCGAGAAACCCGCCGAGAGGCAGAAAGATCACGCCGCCGAACGACATGAACGCCGCCTGCTTCCCGAGGAGTTCCTCTCGACGAACGCCCGAGTAGTAATCGGCGATGAGCGTCGTCGCACTCGTCATGATGCCCGCGACGGCGAGGCCGAGCGTCGCTCGGCCGACCAAGATGCTGGGGAGCGTCGCCAGCACGTAACCGGAGCCCCCGGCGACGACGTAGAGCGCGGTCGAGGCGATCAGCATCGGTTTTCGTCCCACCCGATCCACGACGAGTCCGGCGACCGGTGCGCCGAGGGCGATGAACAGCGCCGGTATCGTCAGGACGAGTCGAACCAGGAGGGCGGCGTTTTCGACGGTCGCGAAGTGTGCGCGTATCGCCGGCAGCGAGGGCGCGATCGTCGCCCCTGACATGACCGTCAGCGTACTCGCAAGTAACAGGGTGGCGATCAGCAGGCGCGATTCTGGATCGGTGTTTCGCCACCGTGCGCCCGTCGGCGTCACAGTTCGACACCGGGACCGTCGTCTATCGGGTAGGTAGCTTTCGAGCCACCGACGTCACTCACCGGCCGCTCGAGTCCGTTTTCGCGCCTTACCGAGAGTGAGCTACGTCCGGTAGTCCAACCGTCGAACGCGGGTCCGACTCCCATACCCGACGGACGACGCCGACGGGGATAATCCCCGTTCACTGTCGTCGGGTGACCGAGTGCGACCGAGATATCGAACGGCCAGATGAAGACGAAGCCGAGAGTCGGCACGTCGAGGATCGACTCGATATTCGTCACCGCATTTGGTGACTCGATCGCCACTCCGATGAGTGTACTATCGTCTTCGTTCGCTACGTAATCGTTCTCGAGGTCGAGCCCCATCGACTCGCTCTTGGAACGCGAGGCCGCGACCACCGGGCTCACCGTCGTGATTGAAGCGGCTGGCTCGTACGACGCGGCGTACTTCGTCCCCTGCGACGTGCGAGAGAAACACGTTCCTGACGCCGGCATCGACCGTCTTTCGGACGAGTGCCGGCTCGTTGACCGGGAGGGGGACCAGTAGCTCCGTATTTTTGACTGACACCGTGTCTCGCACAGATCAGATATTCCCATTCCTCCTCTTCTGGCCGTCTTAGTGCGTTATACGCGGGTCTCGTGGGATTTTATTCTGGCCGCGAAACTGCCTAGTAACCTTTAAAACAAAGTGCGCACAATAGCCCTCCACGATGGCGAGCAACAAAATTCTCGGAATCGACCTTGGGACGACGAACAGCGCGTTCGCGGTGATGGAAGGTGGCGATCCGGAGATCATCGTCAACGCCGAAGGTGAGCGAACGACGCCCTCGGTCGTCGCGTTTACCGACGACGACGAACGGCTCGTCGGCAAACCGGCGAAGAATCAGGCGATCCAGAATCCCGAAAAGACGATCGCCTCGATCAAGCGCCACATCGGCGAGGAGGACTACACCGTCGAGATCGAGGACGAGGAGTACACGCCCGAACAGATCTCGGCGATGATCCTCCAGAAGATCAAACGCGACGCCGAAGACTACCTCGGCGACGAGGTCGAGAAGGCCGTCATCACGGTTCCCGCGTACTTCTCCGACCGACAGCGTCAGGCGACCAAAGACGCCGGCGAGATCGCCGGCTTCGAGGTCGAGCGCATCATCAACGAGCCGACGGCAGCGTCGATGGCCTACGGACTCGACGACGACTCCGACCAGACCGTGCTCGTCTACGACCTCGGTGGCGGCACGTTCGACGTTTCGATTCTCGACCTCGGCGGCGGCGTCTACGAAGTCGTCGCGACCAACGGGGACAACGACCTCGGTGGCGACGACTGGGACGAGGCGATCATCGACTGGCTCGCCGACGAGTTCGAATCGGAACACGGCATCGACCTCCGCGACGACCGTCAGGCCCTCCAGCGGCTCAAGGACGCCGCCGAGGAGGCCAAGATCGAGCTCTCGAGCCGGAAGGAGACCGAGATCAACCTGCCCTTTATCACGGCGACCGACGACGGCCCGATCCACCTCGAGGAATCGATGACGCGCGCCAAGTTCGAATCGCTCACCAGCGACTTCATCGAGCGCACCGTCGAACCGACGGAGCAGGCGCTCGAGGACGCGGGCTACGAGAAAGACGACATCGACGAGGTCCTCCTGGTCGGCGGTTCGACGCGAATGCCACAGGTTTCGGAGAAGGTCGAGGAACTGACGGGCAAGGATCCCCAGAAGAACGTCAACCCCGACGAGGCCGTCTCGCTCGGGGCCGCGATTCAGGGCGGCGTCCTCGGCGGCGAAGTCGACGACATCGTCCTGCTCGACGTGACGCCGCTCTCGCTCGGTATCGAGGTCAAGGGCGGCCTCTTCGAGCGACTCATCGAGAAGAACACGACGATTCCGACCGAGGAGTCGAAGATCTTCACGACCGCGGCGGACAACCAGACCTCCGTGCAGGTCCGCGTCTTCCAGGGCGAGCGCGAACTGGCCCAGAAAAACGAGATGCTCGGCGAGTTCCACCTGACCGGCATTCCGCCGGCTCCCGCGGGCACGCCACAGATCGAAGTCACGTTCTCCATCGACGAGAACGGCATCGTCAACGTGAGCGCGGAGGACAAAGGCACCGGCACCAGCGAGGAGATCACCATCGAGGGCGGGGCCGGCCTCTCCGACGCCGAGATCGAGAAAATGCAAAGCGAGGCCGAGGAGCACGCCGAAGAGGACAAGCAAAAGCGCGAACGCATCGAGGCCCGTAACACCGCCGAGGCGACGATCCAGCGCGCCGAAACGCTCCTCGAGGAGAACGAGGAGGTCGACGACGACCTGCGCGCCGACATCGAGGACGCCGTCGAGGACTTGGAGGAGACGATCGACGACGGCGACGCGGACGCCGACGCCATCGAGCAGGCGACGGAGGATCTGAGCAAGGAGCTGCAGGAGATCGGCAAGCAGATCTACCAGGAAGCCGGCGCTGCGGGCGCTGGTGGCGCTGCGGGCGGTGCAGCAGGCGGTGCGGCCGGCGCAGGCCCCGGCGGCATGGGCGGCGGACCGAACCCCGGTCCCGAGGCTGGCGGCGAAGGCGAGGAGTTCGTCGACGCGGACTTCGAAGACGTCGAAGAAGACGACGACGAGTAACACGAGGAGTCGTTCTCTTCGACTCGATGGGCGAGCGCTGCGAGTCCATCGTCGTTTCGAAAACGAACGCAGTGAGTTTTCGAATGTGACGACGACGAGCGATGCGAGGATTATTTTTACGGTTCCCTACTCCACGGGGAAGGGAACAGATCGCCGAGGGAATCCACTCGGTACGTCGGGTCGAATTCTCGCGTCGGAGCGTCTTCAGAGATCCAGACCGAATCGAGTCCGGCAGCAGTTGCACCCGCAATATCCGTCTCGAGCGAATCGCCGACGTGAACCGTTGTCGCTGGAGCGGCGTTTAGGGATCGGGTGACGCGGCGAAACGATTCCGGGCTCGGCTTCGGCGGGGTATCGTGTCCCGCGATAACGACCGTATCAATCCATCGCTCGAGGTTTACAGCGCTGATTTTCTGCTGTTGTGCGTCCTGTGCGCCGTTAGTAACGATAGCCAACCGGTATTCTCGAGAGAGCGTCTCTAAGATGCGGTCGGCAGCCGGGAGCAGTTCTACGTTCGATTGGTCGCGTTCGTTACTGAACGCCTTCGCAATGTCCCGCCCTAATTGGCTCTCGTACCCGTTCTCAGAAGCGAGTGATGCAAAGCATTCGGAACGAAGCTCGTTCATTGAATCGCACGTCTCCGCAAACTCGTCGTATCGGGCATAGTATTGCTCGACAGAAAATATCGGTTCGAATCCGTGCTTGTCGAAGGTCGCTTGGAGCACGTCACCGGGGGAGCGTTCGTATCGAACGAGGGTGTTATCGAGATCGAAGGAGATCGCTTCAACGCGTTTGTTGCCGGGTGTTTCCATCGGTACTGTACGTATCTCGAGTACTCGACTGTTCAAAAAAGTAACCTACCACGGTGTACGGAAACTGTCGCGTACGAATCGACAGTCGATCCAGGACCGATCGCTCACCACAGCCGCTGGTGGTTTGCTAAACCGACTGCTGTATTCGGCGCGTTCCCCACCGACGAGAACGGTTGGAGCAATTTCCACTCCGTCGGCTGTGTCTTCTGTACGTATCGTGAGTTTCGAAGTCCACATGAACACGTGGTACTGTAGTAACAACTGAAACGATTTACACGCCATCGCGTAGCCGCGGTTCTCACTCACTCCGTTCGCTCCGAACCGCGCTGCCCTCGTGCGATCAGGTGTGCAGTGACTTTCAGTGGCTACTATAGCTGCTGACGACGAGTTGCCGCTCTGACTGTGACGTAGCGGTACACCCGCGAACGAAGTGAGCGAGCAGCCTCCTCGTAAGCAAAGCGAACGAGGGTTCGGAAGCGTCTACTTCCGGTATTTTTCACCGAAGTTTTTGCGCCGAGTGGTTCGCCGCAGGCGAACCCGAGGCGGGAACAGTCCGGGGTGGAACGTTCGTTTCAAGTGTCTCAACCGAGTATCGGTCGAACAACGAATGAGCGAGGACTTCTACGACGCGCTCGGTGTGAGCTCCGACGCGTCGACCGAGGATATCAAACAGGCGTATCGGGAGAAGGCGACGGAGTACCATCCGGACGTCAGCGACGACCCTGACGCCGAGGAGAAGTTCAAGAGAATACAGAAGGCGAAGCAGGTCCTCACCGACGAGGAAAAGCGTCAGGCCTACGACCGGATGGGGCACGACCGGTACGAACAGGCCGAAAAGCACGGCTTCGACGCCAGCGAAGGCGGCGCCGGCGGCGGCATGGGTGGCGGCCCGTTCGGTGGTATGGGCGGCGGCGGAATGGGCGGCGGCGGTCTCGGCGACATTTTTGAGCAGGTCTTCGGCGGCGGTGGCGGCCGCGGTCGGCGTCGTCCGCAGAAGGGTCGCGACCTGCGAACCGAACTCGAGATCGACCTCGAGGAGGCCTACGAGGGGGCGCAAAAGCAGTTCACCGTCGAGCGTCCCGAGGAGTGTGACACCTGCGAGGGCGCGGGGCACCCGCCGGATGCGGACGCCCAGACCTGTCCGGAGTGTCAGGGTCGCGGGCAGGTGACCCAGGTTCAGCAGACGCCGCTGGGTCGGGTGCAACAAACGACCACGTGCCGGCGCTGTGAGGGTGACGGGACGCTCTACTCCGAGACCTGCAGCGAGTGTCGCGGCGAGGGCTACGTCCGCAACGAGGCGTCGCTGAGCGTTGAAGTGCCGGCGGGGATCCAGGGCGGCCAGACCCTCCGGATGGAACGCGAGGGTGCGCCCAGTCCCGAAGGCAGCCGCCGCGGCGATCTGCTGATCGACGTTTCGGTCCGCGACCACGACGAGTTCGAACGCGACGGCGACGACCTGCAGTACCGACTCCCCATTTCGTTCCCGCAGGCTACCTTCGGGGACACCATCGAGGTGCCGACGCTCGACGGGTCCGTCGAACTCGAGGTTCCCAGGGGAACCCAGAGCGGCGAGACCTTCCGCCTCGAGGACAAGGGAATGCCTCGCCTCCGCGGCCGCGGCCAGGGCGACCTCTACGTGCAGGTTCAGATCGTCACTCCCGAGAGTCTAAACGAAGAACAGCGGGATGCACTCGAGGCGTTCGCCGAGGCCGGCGGCGACGAGATCGAGGTCAAGGAAGGCTTCTTCGAGAAGATCAAGCGGGCGTTCTAACGGCGACAGTCCCTCGCTCGTTGTCGTCGCAGTTTTGGCGCGCTTCCCGGAGTGTGTGATCCGGCCGTCTGATTCGAGGACTCGTATCCGCTGGTATGAGTGTCGTGATAACGCCCAACACGAACTATGGTGAGCGTTGTCGAATGGATACGTGGGTACTCCGATGACAGCACACAAGATCCTGCTCCTCGCCGGCGATTTCGTCGAGGACTACGAGGTAATGGTACCGTTTCAGGCGCTCCAGATGGTCGGCTACGACGTCCACGCGGTCTGTCCCGAAAAGGAGGCCGGCGACACCTGTCCGACGGCCATCCACGACTTCGAGGGTGACCAGACGTACACGGAAAAGCCGGGGCACAACTTCGAATTGAATCACGATTTCGACGCCGTCGATCCCGCCGACTACGACGCGCTCGTCGTGCCGGGCGGCCGCGCGCCCGAGTACCTTCGAACGTACGACGAGGTCATCGAAATCGTCCAACACTTCTTCGAGGCGGACAAGCCCGTCGCGTCGCTCTGCCACGGCGTCCAGATCCTCGCCGCGGCCGACGTCCTCGAGGGACGCACCTGTACCGGCTATCCGGCGCTCGAGGCCGACGTCCGCGGTGCCGGCGGGGACTGGACGAACGAGGTAACGCGCGACGACACCCTCGTGACGGGACAGGCGTGGCCGGATCACCCCGAGTGGTTGGCCGAATTCCTCGACTGCCTCGGCACCGATATCGACCACGCCGACACCGCTCCGGCGGCCGCGGACGACTGATACCGGACTGGGCGCTCGAGAATCGACGGTGGAAATATCAGCGACTCGAGTCGGCGCGCTTTTTTCGACTGGCCCTCGAGTGGGCGTATGACCGCCGCGACAGTCGACGAGTTACTCACGCGCGAACGCCGGGACGACCGGACGGCGCTGGTCGATGCGACGGGCCGGGAGTTCGATCACCACTGGCTGTGTACGACGGCCTGGCAGTCGGGCAACTTCCTTCGACACTCCGGCGTTCGCAAGGACGTCACCGTCGGAATCGTCGGCGGTGGACCCCTCGCCGTGCTCGCGTTCTTCGGCACCACGTTGCTCGAGGGAACGACGCGGTTCGAGCCACCGACCGATCTCGCGGACGAGGACGATTTCCGGGCGCTCGTCGCGCCGGTTCCGGACCTCGAGTCCGGGCTCTACGATCTCCCGCGCGGAGCCCAGCGCGTCGGCTACGGAGCGAAACCCGACGAGCCCGATATCCACCACTTCGACGCCGGCGTCTGGACGGAAAACCCCGCGTTCCCGCCGCTGGACGTCGATCCCGCGACGGCGATGCTGACCGACGGTGAGCGAACCGTGACCCACGCCGCCGCGCTCGAGGCTGCGGCCGGGGTGATCGACGAGTACGGACTCGAGGCCGGCGACAGAGTCGTCGTTCGCGACTCCCTCGCGGATCCGCGCGTCGTCGTCGCGGGGATTCTCGCGCCGTTGCTCGCAGCGGGCGTGATCGTTCTCGGCGGCGACGAGGAGGGGACGGCAACGGAGCGGGGCGAATACGCCGTCTCGAGCGAATCCGGTGCGGTGCCCGAATCGAACCGCATCGATCCCGACGGCGTCTCCCGTTCGTAAGCCACGACGGACACCGTTTCTCGCCCGCCCGCCGTCGATGGTCGGTCGCGGCTCTCGGTTACGGTATCCCTTCGAAGACCGCCCCTATCCGTTCACTGACTATTTCCGGAGCGACTCCGGATCCGACCCGCCGGTGAGATCCTCGAGCTTCCGGAGGTCTTCGCTTCTCGCTCGCGGTTACGCTCTCACGGGCCGATACCACCTGTCCCGAGGAGACGAGGTTCGACACCGGTGCCGCCCGCGATTTCGAACGCTATATTCGGACGCGACATCGGCGCGGATGAGCAGGCGGCAGGTTTTACTCACTCGTCTGGCTGTGTGTATCTATGCACGAGAAGCGACTGGTGGATTCGCGCAGTTGCGCCCACCGTCGGTGGAGTCTCCGCGGGCCGTTCAGAGCCGGCACTTCCGAATCACTTCGAACGTCCGGACGAGTGAGCCCCTCGACGCGAGACGAACGATACGGACGGAGTCCGATGTCGGGCGCGATTCCAATCGACGGTCCAGTACGTTCGGCGAACCGCGGAGCGGTTCTATGAGGTGGCGATCACTGGGAACGATCGGGTTGGCCGCCTCGCTGACCGTGCCGTGGATGGTCGTCTGGCTGACGTCCGCGTACGGCGGATCGGTGCTCGGCCCCCTCTCGACGATCGGAACGGTCGCGGCCAGCGGTGTGTCGATCCTCGGCGCCGCGTTCCTGCTCGCGTGGGCGGCCGAAACCGCCGAGAAAGACGTCCCTCGAGCGTTCGCGATCGCCGTCCTCGCGGTGCTGGCGGTCGCCCCCGAGTACGCGGTCGACGCCCTCTACGCCTGGAACGCGGGACAGTTCGCGGGGACCGAACGCGGGATCGAGGCGGGCAACCTCGCCGTCGCCAACATGACCGGCGCCAACCGGATCCTCATCGGCCTCGGCTGGTCCGGCATCGCCCTCTTTACCATCTTTCGCCGGGCGGCGGACGCGGATCCCGCCGTCGAGGATCGTCGCGGATTCTGGACGGACGCCGTCACGGTCGATCGCGACCTCAGCCTCGAGATCGTCTTCCTCCTGCTGGCGACGGGCTGGGCGTTTCTGGTGCCGTTTAACGGCGGCATCGACATCTTCGATATGGCGTTTCTGGTGGGACTGTACGTCGTCTACATCGCGATCGTACTCCGCGGCGACGTCGAACACAGCGACATACATACCGGGGTCCCGGCGTACCTCCAGTCGTTTGCCAGGCCGCTGCGGATCGCCAGCGTCGTCCTGTTGTTCGTCTACTCCGGGCTGGTGATCTTCGTCGCCGTCGAACCGTTCGCCCACGGTCTCGAGGAACTGGGGACGGGAGCCGGGATCCCGGCCTTCTTCATGATCCAGTGGATCGCGCCGTTGGCCTCCGAGTCGCCGGAACTCATCGTCGTCGCCTACCTGGTCAACAAGACGCGATCGACGGCGGGCTTCAACGCCCTGATCTCGTCAAAACTCAATCAGTGGACCCTGCTCATCGGTACGCTCGTCCTCGTCTACTCCCTCGCGTTGGGGCGGTACGGCGCGCTGCCGTTCGATGCGAAACAGATGGCCGAAATCTGGCTCACGGCGGCCCAGTCGTTCTTCGCCATCGCCATCCTGATCGACTTCGAGATCACGGTCCGAGAAGCGATCGCACTGCTGGTGCTCTTTCTCTCGCAAGTGCTCCTCGAGTTCGCCATGATCCGCGAACTCGTGACCGTGCCGTTTTCGAGTTACGAGATGCTTCTCGCGTACAGCGCCGTCTACATCCTCCTCGGACTGGCGCTGTTCATCCACCGGCGAGCGGAGTTCCGCTACGTCCTCGAGCGAACCGCGGGGACGGTCAGCAGCGCCGTCTCGGGACGGGAGCGACCACAGCGCGCCGACGATTGAGCGACGCGGAGAACGATCCGTTTTTGCACCGATTCCTCCAATCGGCAGTATGGAGAAACTCCTCGAGTCGCTCGACGATGCGCCGATTATCGACAAAGACGGCTACGAATATCTCGTCCATCCGATCAGCAACGGCGTCCCGATGCTCGATCCGGCCCTCTTGCGAGAGGTCGTCATCGAGGTCATGCAGACGGCCGATCTGGACGTGGACAAGATCGTCGCCCCCGAAGCGATGGGCATTCACCTCGCGACGGCGCTCTCGCTCCAGACCGACATTCCGCTGGTCGTGATCCGCAAGCGACCGTACGGCCTCGACGGTGAGGTCTCGTTGCACCAACAGACCGGCTACTCGGAGTCGGAGATGTACATCAACGATGTCGAATCCGGCGACCGCGTCCTCATCGTCGACGACATGCTCTCGACGGGCGGCACGCTGGCCTCCATCTGTACCGCGCTGGACGACATCGGGGCCGATATCGTCGACATCGTCGTCGTGATGCGGAAGGTCGGACCGTCCGCACTCGACGAGACGGCGTTCGAGGCGACGAGCCTCATCGACATCACCGTCGAAGACGGCGAAGTCACCGTTCACTAATCGGGTCTCGAGCGGGAGCAGACGACTGCGTAGAGCCCTTGCTGTGTGCTGGCGCTTCGCATTCTTGTTCACAAACGTGCACAATTCAGTTCTGGAAGAAGGGTAATATGCGCGCACATACGAATCTTTTTGGTGGGTGATCCGCAAGATGGCTGCCATAGTATGTCGAACGAACCGAACGGGGGCATTCAGTTGGAATACGAACTCGACGATAAACCGCCGTGGCCGAAGTCGATTCTCCTCGGCTTACAGCACGTGGCGGTCATGATCGTCCCGGCGACGGCGGTCGCGTTCATCGTCGCCGGCGACGTCGGACTCAGCGGTCCCGACACGGCGTACATCGTACAGATGGTCCTCCTGTTCTCGGGACTGGCGACCATCGTACAGGCGTACACCGTCGGCCCGGTCGGCGCGCGACTGCCGATCGTGATGGGCTCGAGTTTCACCTTCGTCGGTGCGTCGATATCGATCGGGATCGACTACGGGATGGCCGCCGTCTTCGGTGCTATTCTCGTCACCGGGTTCGCGGTCGAGGGACTCATCGGCTGGCAGTTCAAACGCATCAAACCGTTCTTCCCGCCGCTCGTCACCGGGCTCGTCGTCGTCATCATCGGTCTCTATCTCATCCCCGTCGGCATGGACTACGCCGCCGGTGGGGTCGGCGCGGACGACTACGGCGCGGTTCACAACATCGGTCTGGCCGCGCTCGTCCTGGCCACCGCCGTCGGTCTCAACCTGTTCACTCGAGGCGTCGCGCGCCTGTTGAGCATCCTCGCGGCGATCGTCGTCGGCTACGTCGTCGCCGTCGTGATCGGCCTCGTCGACTTCTCGCCGATCGGCGAGTCGGCCTGGGTCGCCATCCCGTCGCCCACTCGGTTCGGCTTCGAGTTCGAGCCGATCGCGATCGTCACGTTCGCCTTCCTCTTTCTCGTCTCCGCGATGGAGACCGTCGGCGACATGTCCGGCGTCACGGCCGCCGAAGGGCGAAACCCGACGAACGAGGAGTTCCGCGGCGGCCTGTTCAACGACGGCATCCTGAGTTCGTTCGGGGCCATCTTCGCCGCGTTCCCGATCACGTCGTTCTCCCAGAACGTCGGTATCGTCAACTTCACCGGCGTGATGAGCCGCCACGTCGTCGGAATCTGTGGCGTGATTCTCGCGATCCTCGGCCTGAGCCCGAGGGTGGGTGCCGCCGTCACCACCATCCCCAGCGCCGTCTTCGGCGGTGCCGTCTTGCTCATGGCCGGCATGGTCGCCGCCAGCGGCGTTCGACTGATCGTCACGCACACCGCCCTCGGCCGTCGGAACATGGTCATCGTCGCCGTCTCGCTCGGTCTCGGACTCGGCGTCGCGACGACGCCCGAGGCCCTTCAGGGCCTTCCCACTGCGGCAGAGACGTTCTTCGGCCAACCCGTCATCCTGACCGCGCTGTCCGCCCTGTTGCTCAACACGTTCGTCCCCGGCGAGCAGAGCCCCCTGTTCGACGCCGCGCCGGCGGACCCCGTCGTGGATCCCGAGGCCGCGACGACCGGCTCCAGCGACGATTAGCACTCGCCTCGGCTTCCGTTCTCGTTCGCCCCTTCGTCAGTCTTCGTCGCGCTCGTAGCTCGCGATCCGTCCCCACGAGGACTTCTTGCCCCACAGTCCCGAGCGCATGCACTCGAGTTCGACGATCTGTGAGTTGTCGACGAACAGGTTCACCTTCGGACCGAACTGCTTGATGTACCACTCGAAGACCTCGGGGTCCGCGGCTTCGAAGACGCAGTTTTCGACGCCGAGACCGTCCGCGATCTTGAACGCCACGTCGGTTCGCCAGTCGCGTACCTGCTCGGTGATCCCCTCGGATTCGACCATGACTTTGTACGCGCCGGCCTCTAAGTGGCGCTTCCCTTCCTCGATCGCGCTCGTCGGATCGATCGCCGTCTCGGACTCGAGGTCCTCGACGCTCGAGGCACCGCCGGCACCGAACTGGACGTTGATCTCCGGTTTGGCCTTCAGCCCGTGGTCCTGGACGAGTTCCGTGAGCGCGACCATGTCGTCGACGTCGATCGCGAGAAAACCGCTCGAGACCTCGACGACGTCGAAGCCGATATCGGCGGCTTCCTCGACGTAGCGGTCCACCTGCTCGTAGTCCCGAATCAGCACGTGTTCGATGAAACCGCCCGTCGAGACTAGCACGTCGTGTTCGTGGCAGATTCCGATCAGCTCTCGGACGACGTCTTCGGGCATCAGCGCGAACGATCCGCCGGAGAACTTGTAGATGTCGACGTACTCGCCCATCGTCTCGAGGATGTCTCGAAGCTCTCGCGGCCCCATCGGGTCGTAGTACGGGCCGCGGATTTCGGTGATACCGTTTTCTCGAGGCTTTTCGCCGCGGTCGTTGACGTGCAGGAAGTCGAATGCGCGATCGGACATACGACCGTTCACCACGACCATCGTCAAAACGCTACCACGTTGCCTGAGAAAGGTAGCCGTGGTAACCGGGCGACCGCTTCGACGCGGCCGGTAGCCGGTCAGGCGAGCAGCGCCGTCAGCTCCGAGACGTCGTGATCCTCGAGGGTTTTGATCGTCTCGACGATGTCGTCGCGTCGACCGTCCGCGATGTGCCCCTCGGTGATCGCGTCGAACTTCGCCTCCAGACCGTCCCACCCCATCGGATCGAGCGGGTGACCGCGGAAGGCGTCCTTCTCGATCCGGTAGGTGGTGCCGTCGTCCGTCGTCACGTCGATAACGGCCGGCATCTCGCCGTTTTCGAAGCGCTCGGTGAGTTCGGAATCCTCGCTCACGTCGACGACGCGGAGCAATTCCTGAACGTCCTCGCGCCGGATGCGCTCGGGTTCGTACTGCTCGAGCGAGAGGTCCCGGTCGATCAGCGCCGTCGCGAGCATGTACGGCAGCGAGTGGTCCGCTTGCGCCCTGTTTTCGACCTCGTACCGGTTCCCCTCCCCGCCGCCGATGATGAGTTTCGCGCCGCCGAAGGTCTCGAGTTTGATCCCCGCGATGTCGTCCGGATCCAGCGTCTCGCGGTCGGCGAGTTCGATCACCCCCTCGACGGCCGACTGGGCGTACGTCTCCGCGACGTAACGTTTGGTCATCGTGTCGTGGACGCGCTCGCCGGGCGTCAGATCGACGTCGAACTCGCCCGAGATCACCTCCTGCCACCCCTTCTGGCCCTCGAAGAGGTTTCGCGGACCGTCCATCCCGTTTTTCGCGAGCATCGCCGAGTAGACCGCGTTGCGGGCCGCGTTCGCTGACGCGATCCCCTTCCACTCGTTGATCCCGCCGGTTCGCGTCACTCGCAGGGCGTTGTGGGCGGTCCCGGCGATACCGATGGCGTTTCGAGTCTCCGCTGCGTCGAGTCCGAGCAGTTTTGACGCGCCGGCGGCCGCCGAGATGACGGTGTGGGTGACGTGATCGAACCCGCGGTCGCGAACGGGAGCGTTCCACGCGAGTTCGGCCTGGATCTCGTAGGCGATCGCGAGTCCGGAGAGCAGTTCCGCTCCCGATCGGTCGTCGTACTCCCCGGCGGCGACGACGGCTCCCAGGTTGTCGCTCGGATGTGGCGTCTCGTTCGGTGCTAGGAACGAATCCATGTAATCGAGGTACCGCGTCAGCGCCGTGTTGTGCATCGCCGCCTGTACCGGCGAGGCGGCGGCGTCTCGGCCCCAGAGCGTACACTCTCCCTCCGCCTCGAGGTCTCGCACGGTTCGATACACCACCTGCGTCGGGTCGGCGACCTCCGCGGCGATGGCGATGCCGACCGAGTCGAGAACGCGTCGTTTTAGCGCGTCGCGCGTCTCCGACGAGAGGTCGTCGTAGTCGGTTTTCTGGACGAATTCCGCGAGTTCGAGCGTCGTCATGGGGCTAGTCACCAGCGGAACCGGCAAACGTCTTGGCGTGGTCTGTGCAACGGAACCGGCGACGGCTACTCGAATGCGACGCGACCTGCGGCTTGCTCGCTCCGCTCTGACCGGCGTGATCCCCTCGTCGTACCCCGGTTCGCGACGCGAGTCCGTAACACCGTAGAACGCGCGGGCCGACTCGAGCGCCGTCGAGGTGGACCTCGACGTGGAGACGGGCGTCGAGAACGCTCACGCGACGGGGCGATGGTTCGCCCCGAGGAGTGACAGGCCGTCATCGCCGCGGGCGACGCGACTCCGCGGCGCGTTCAATTCTCGGCCAAGAAAAGGGCGGGGCACTTCCACGACGTCGATACGCCCGACGACGTGCCCGAACTCGAGACCGGGCGCGTCCGATCGGGGCGACTTCCGTGATTACTCCCGGGAGTGACGGGCCTCGTAGGCGGCCTCGAGATTTTCGAGGATGCGGTGGATCGGGAGGGTGAATCCGGCTTGGCGGGCGGCGATTGCGAGTGGCATTGCGGCGATACCGATTACAATGCACAACTGGTACAGTGCAAACAGCGTCGCGTGGTACGCTCGGGATATCATCGGCGTTCATCGTCGCTCAGACCGAGGGCATATATAAGTCTTCTTGATGGCTGCAGTTTTCACGGCGTGCTACTTCGTCACCGGGTCGACGCAGTCTTGCGATTCAAATACAGTTTCGTTGGGGACAACTCGAGGCGTACTCGCGACCATCTACGGCTATGTCGGAGGCAATCGATGCGGGCAATTCTCGTAACTTATGGGAATCTTTCGCTTCCCGTGCGCACCTCGAGCGCGGGTCGACGGTCGCCGGCACGTGCCGGCGACGAACCGCAAAGCAGGAAACCCCTCGGACCCACCACGTCGTATGGGAAACTATCTCGTCGCGATGGAAGCCGCGTGGCTGGTTCGTGACGTCGAAGCGATCGACGACGCGATCGGCGTCGCCGTCAGCGAAGCCGGAAAACGACTCAACAGCGAAAACATGGACTACGTCGAAGTCGAGGTCGGTGCGACGGGCTGTCCGGCCTGCGGCGAACCCTTCGACTCCGCCTTTATCGCGGCCGACACCGCACTCGTCGGACTCGGTCTCGAGATGGAGGTCTTCAACGCCGAGGGCGAGGAACACGCCTCCAGAATCGCGAAGAGCGAGGTCGGCGGCGCGTTGCGGGACGTCCCGCTGAGCGTCGTCGAGATCATGGAAACGCCCGAGGACGAGGACTGAGTTCGGCTCCGACGGACCGGGCGCTTTTGAACGGATGCGATCGGCACCGGACCCGAGGACCGACCCAAAGGATTTTGATAACCCGCAGTTATTACCCCGTATGGAACTTCCGACGCCCGCGGATCTGCGCCAGCGCCGAACCGAACTCGGGCTGACCCAGAGCGAACTCGCGGACACGGCCGACGTCTCCCAGCCGTTGATCGCCCGGATCGAAGGCGGGGACGTCGATCCCCGACTATCGACGCTCCGTCGAATCGTCAACGCACTCGAGAAGGCCGAAAGCGACGTCGTGCGCGCTTCCGACCTGATGAACGAGGCCGTCGTCAGCGTCGCGCCCGACAGCGCGGTCAAAGCCGCGGCGCGAAAAATGGAGGAGGAGGCCTACTCGCAACTGGCGGTCATTCAGGACGGGATCCCCGTGGGCTCGATCAGCCAGAGCGACCTCGTCCACCTCGATTCGGAGGCTCGAGACGAACCCATCGAAGAACACATGAGCGAGAGCTTTCCGACGGTCTCGCAAGACGCGACGTTAGACGAGATCAGCAACCTGCTCGAGCACTACAAGGCGGTGATGATCACCGAGGCCGGCGAAACGGTCGGGATCATCACCGAAGCGGATATCGCCGCGCGGTTTTCCTGATTCACCGGCGACGTTCACGAACGGCCGCGCGATGACGCCCTCCACGAGCGAACGCTCACCGTCGACTCGCGGATTCGATCGTTCCTCGGGCGAGAAGAGCCCGCGCTCGAGGCCTGAGATTCTCACCGCGTAAATAGGGTTGCACGACGGAACCGAGCATTACTCGGCCGCCGATTGGGGCGACGATTCCGGCCGCGTCTCGACTTCGAGGTCCTCCAGATCTTCGAGGTCGCCCTCCGCGGTGGCTTGTTCGATCTTCGCGATCTCCTCCGCGTAGTGCAGGAAGGTGTCGACCGACGCCACGACGACGCGGGCTTCGATCGTCAGCAACTCGATCCCGACGACCGAGACGCGCGCCCAGACGTCGATGACGACGCCCTTGTCGAGGATGCGGTCCAGCACCTCTGCGAGACTCGAGGAGTCGGGTCTCCGTTGTGGTGATGCCATTGGGATCCCCGTCGAAGGGTGAGTCGCGCGTTCGCTTCACCACACTGGCTGCGTCGGCAAGCTTCCGGCTGAACCGTCGAAACCGGGACGGAGTCACCGTTTCATCGCTGCTGAACCAGCTAGACAGAGTTATTGTCTCGGAGCAAATACCATCCCGGCGATGCAGTACGACGCGGTCCTGTTTGATTTCGATGGCGTCGTGGTCGAGACACCCTCCTCGCGACGGATGGGTGATGCACTCAGCCGAGCGTACGAAAAACTCGAGCGAACCGGTCCGGCAGCGGAGACGCTGCAGGAGCTGATGCAGGGCGATTTCGAGTTGATCGCCGACCGCTGTCGCCGACTCGAGATCGAGACGGACGTCTTCTGTACGCAGGCTGCACGCGAACTGATCCGAACCCAGCTCTCGGAGATCGAGCGCGGGCTTCGCTCGGTCTACGACGACGTGACGGCCGTTCGATCGCTCGAGCACCCGCTCGGGATCGTGAGCGATAACCACCCGACCGTGGTCACGGGAGTGCTCGATCGGTTCGGCCTTCGGTCGCTGTTCGAGACCGTCCACGGCTGCCCGCTGACGCCGGACGGACTCGCCCGACGCAAGCCCGATCCGACGAACATCGATCGCGCTATGGACCTCCTCGAGGCCCGGTCGGCACTGTACGTCGGCGACCGGGCGGTCGACGTGCGGGCGGCTCACAACGCCGGAATCGACTCGGTGTTGCTCTCGCGCTCGAGCGGGAGTTCGGAACTCGAGGACGAGGCTCCCGAGGCGACCCCCACCTACCACTGCACCTCGCTCACACAACTGCCGGGGATTCTCAAGTAGTGTAGCGAACGGCAGCCGGGAGCGGTTACCGACCGGCACCGCTGATGAGATTTTCGAGGGGGACCCCCCTCGCGGGTGTTATCGCTCGCGATCCGGACGTCGTTGAACGCATCCGAGCGAGAGCCGTTCACTCCAGAACGGCCGCCACTGCGTCCATCGCCCGATCCACCTTCTCGAGGTCCGCGTTGTATCCCATGTGACCGAGCCGAAGGACGTCGTCGGTCAGGTCGCCGAGTCCGGTCGCCAACACGATGTCCGCTTCCGCCGCGACCCGCCGCTGCACTCGCTTCGCGTCGCCCGGGAGGGAAAACGCCGTCACGGTCGGCGAACACCGTTCGGGGTCGGGATACGGGTCGAGTCCGAGTTCGGATCCCCGCTCTCGGCACCGCTCGGCGGCTTCCTCGTGGCACGCGAAGACGGTCTCGAGATCCTCCTCGAGCAGGCGATCGAGCGCCGTGTCGAGCGCGGCCACGTTCGCGGGGAGATGCGTGTACGGGAACCCGTCGGAGACGTCCCGCCACGGGAGGAAGTTCGTGTACAGCGAGGACGGATCGCGCTCTTCCATCGCCGTCCAGGCCCGCTCGCTGATCGCGGCGGTCGTCAGTCCCGGCGGCGCGCTGAAACACTTCTGGGACGCGCCGAGACAGACGTCGATTCGATCGGTCGGCACCGGCGTTCCCCCGAGCGACGAGACGGCGTCCACGACGCTCAACACACCGTGATCGTCGAGCAGATCCAGCACGGGTCCCAGATCGTTGAGCGTCCCGGTGGGCGTCTCGCAGTGAACCATCGTCGCCAGCGCGAACGGCTCGCCGGCGGCCGCCGCCTCCTCGAGCGCCGTCTCGACGGCTTCGAGGTCGTACCCCTCGTCGTACGGCGCGGAGACGAGTTCGGGATCCCCGTCGTACGACTCGACGAAATCCGCGAAGCCGTCGCCGTAGAGTCCGTTGGAGACACAGAGCGCGCGGTCGCCGGGTGCGACCAGCGAGGCGATCGCCGCCTCGAGACCGAGGATTCCCTCGCCGCCGAGTACGACGACGTCGTCGTCCGTCCCGTATACCTCCGCGAGCTTTGCACAGACCTCGGTGTAGCGTTCGGCGAACGCGGGTTCGATGTCCGGGTTCGGTTGCGTTTCGGCCATCGCCTCTTTGACCGGCGGCGGAACCGTCGTCGGTCCTGGCGTGAACCTCATGAGAGTGCATGCGAATCGCTCCCATTAGCCGGTTGCGGTTACGACGGCGGCGGCGCAGATTCCGGGCACTGCTTTTTGCCCGCGACCGTCGGAGGTCACGGTATGAACGATGACGACTGGGAGGACCTGCGGTCTCGGTGTGAGCGTCTCGACCCCGGATCCGAACTGGTGACGCCGCTCTCGGATCGCCCGTTCAGGATCGACGCGACCGACGACGACCGAATCGTCGTTCGCTTCGCGGATAGCGGCGAGGAACGCCCCCTCTGGCGCGAGCAGTTCGGCATCTTCGACGACCAACTCGAGGGTCAGGCGACGGCGATCGACGACCTCCAGCCCGGTGTCGAACCCTACGCCGCGGTGATCACGCTCTCGGACGCCTACGTCGTCGAGGACGACGCGATCGGCAGGGCTCCCGAAGAGGCCACCGGCGGCGAAAGCCCGTTTCTCGTCTCGGCGGCCGACGCGCGGACGCCACCGGAGCGCGTCCACGACGACGCGCTGTTGCTGGCACACGTCATCGAACGCCTCGCGGTGGACGATCGGTCCGACCTCGAGTCGCTGGACACGGACTCGCTGACCGACTACTACGTCCTCGCATCCGACGTCCAGCGCGGTGCGAACGGGGTTCGGTCGACGGCTCGAGACGAACTACTCGAGCGACTGGGCCCGGACCAGGAACTCCACGGTCAGTTTGGCACGGTTCGGCGGACGACCCGCGAACGCCGCCGGCCGAAGGACGACGAAACCGTCCTCGCCGCGCTCGACGAGCGCGGCATTCCCCGCGAGTGGGTGCTGGGTGTCGATCCGGACAAACTGGACGTCGTTCTCTCCGTGACCGATCTCTCCGAAGACGAGGTCTACGACAGTTCGG
This sequence comes from Natronorubrum halophilum, assembly GCF_003670115.1. NCBI lineage: Archaea > Methanobacteriati > Methanobacteriota > Halobacteria > Halobacteriales > Natrialbaceae > Natronorubrum > Natronorubrum halophilum. Next base: position 388,123 of record NZ_QQTY01000005.1, on the reverse strand, counting down.
AGGACGTCTACGTCCAGAAAACCGGCGTCGACGAGGACGAGAAGTACTCGCGGTTACAGGGGATCGCCGATCGAATCGAGGATCTCGAGGACGCCGAGGGAGAGGCGCTTCGCGACGAACTCGACGAGATCGAGGACCGACTCGAGAAGGCGCTAACCGCCGGTTAGCGACGCGGTTCTCCGCCTGCACGAGGCTCGAGCGGTGACCCGTCCGGTCTACGGTCGAACGAGACGATTTGGCGGGACCAGTACGCTCGCTCACCCCCCGTTCTCGACTCTCTTCTGTCACGGCCGACAATCGGTTCGGGCTACCGAGAGCGGAGATCACCCGCAAATACTTTTGGCCGCACGGCCCCTATTTCGGATTATGTACGTACGGGACGCGAAAAACAGAGAGGAGGTCTGGCTGCTCGACCACATTGAGGAGATGGGGCTCGACGAGACGGCGTTCCGTTCGCGCGATTACGTCGTCGCGATGGACGAACACTCGGGCGAAAAGGCCGGCTTCGGACGGATCCGGATTCACAAGGTGGACGGCGATACCGACGTCTGCGAGTTGACCAGTATCGGCGTCCTCGAGGGCTGGCGCGACCAGGGCGTCGGCGCGCACGTCGTCGAACGACTCGTCGAGTACGCCAGCGACGAGGGGTTCGATACCGTCTACGCGCTCACGGGCGAGGGTGGCTATCTCTCCCAGTTCGGCTTCCGCCGGATCGAGGAGTCACAGCTTCCGGAGCCGCTCCAGCAACGTCTCGCGGACAAACGGGACGGAGTCGATCCGGACGCCGTCCCCCTCGAGATCGATATCGATCGGTTCCGGGTGCCAGATCGGCTTCGAGAGGCGTTCAAACGCGCGCCCGATGATCGAGACGAGCCGTCGAACAGCGAGTCCGCCGAGGACTTCGGGATCGATCCCGAGTCGGCGACCTACAAGTACGAGACGGGCAGATAGCGCCGGACGTTGAGACGACCGCCTCCGACGGGTATCGAATCGATTCTGGTTTCACGTCCGGATTCCGAAAACGTCCGCACTCCGCACGATTCTCCGTTCAGAACGTACTGTACCGTTCTTCGTCCCACGGGTTTGCGGTGTTCGAGTAGCCCCGTTTCTCCCAGTAGCCTCGCTTCGGTTCGGAAAGAAACTCGACGCCTGTGACCCACTTGGCCCCCTTGTACGCGTATCGCTGCGGCGCCACAACGCGGAGCGGTCCGCCGTGTTCCGACGGGAGCGGCTGTCCCTCGAGTTCGAGCGCGAACAGCACCTCTTCGCGCAGACATTCCTCTAGCGAAAGGTTCGTCGTGTAGCCGTCCAGCGCGTGGAACAGGACGTGCTCGGCGTCGTCCGAGACGGCGGCTCGCTCGGCGATCGTCGGGAACGTCACGCCGGTAAACTCGGTATCGAACCGGCTCCAGCCGGTCACGCAGTGGAAATCCTGGAGTTGCGTTTCTCGGGGAAGGTCGTTGAACTCGGCCCAGGAATACGCCAACTCGTTTTCGACGGCACCTGTAACGGTGAACTCCCACGTTTCCATGTCCCACGAGGGCGTTCCGCTCTTCGAGAGCACCGGGAAGCGTTCAGTGTGGCGCTGTCCCGGTGGTAGTCTCTCGTCGCCGAACTCCTCGTAGATCGAAGTGGCGTCTCTGTCCACCATACCCGGTGTCAGTACGAGGAGCTACAAGAATCCGGACCCGACGAGCGTCGGCTTCTCATACGCGTCCGCGATGCGAAGCGATCGCAGGGGACGGTCTTTTTCCGCTTGCTCCCGTCGTTGGCACGCAGCTATGCCACTGATCCACTTCGAGATGGCGGACTCGACCGAGCGAACGCAGATCGGCGAAGGGCTCGTTCGGTTCGCAGCCCAGGCCGGACGGTTAGAAACGGGACAGGCCGACGGAAAGTACTTCTTGGACCACGCCGATGGTTGTGGCGCCACCGGAAAACGGATCAAACCGGGAGACGGATTCTGTTTCGACACGGATACGGGCGATATTCTCTGTGAGGACCACGGCAAAGAGCGGCGCGACGAGTGACGGATCGTTCGATTTCGTACGCGTCAGCGTCAATAATCGCTAAAGAACCCGAACTCCTCTCCGCTACGGTGGATATAATCGGTCTCCAGTACTTCGCTGACGGTCCGTCCGAGTTCGTCTAGTTCTTCTTCGATACCCTGGATATCGCCCCGCTCAAGCGTTTCATCGTACGGCGGTGGTAGGTCTTCGGGGACGGTCGGCGCCTGGTAGCCGACGTCCGCTGAAGACACGTTCCAGTAAAAATCGAATCCACGGATCAATCCCAGTTCACGCACGAGCCGGAACTCGTCTGCGGTCATGTACGTGTAATCACGCCATTCATCGAACCCGTCTTCCCACGCGCCCTCCTGTAAAAACGTCGCTAACGCTTCGTGGGGAACGGTATCGCCCGACCATTCCTCCGGTTCGTCGACGGCGTCGTACGCGCCGGGATTCTGCGGTCCGTCGAGCGCCGGCGGGTCGGGGATGTCGACATCGAGTGTCATACAGTACGGTTCGGCCGACATCGATTTGACAGTTTCTGTCATCGCACCGTTCTCTCCGAATCGCAGATGCGTGCCCGTCTCGCCGCCGTTCGTTCGGCGGCACCGACGTACGCCTTCTCGAGACGCGCGTCGCTTTCGGGAATCATCTGCAGTTACTGAAATAGAGTCGGGATGGTATCGTATGAGCGAAATTCCATCTAGAACGTTGAATTATTTCGACTATCGTGGTGCCTTTATGACCTACAACGGCGTGTGGAGTTATTGAATGTCTACTACACCGATCGACGAGCGACGCGCCGAAGACGTAGATTCGGACGCTCAAGCGCTCCTGGACGAGCTAGTCGAAGTAGGTGCGCCCGACCTCACCCACTTATCCCCCGAGCAGGCCCGGGCGCTGCTCGGCGATCTGTTCACGCCGGACGTCGAGCCAGAATCGGTCGCCGCGGTGAACGAGCGAAAGATCCGAGCGTACGCCCGGGATATCCGGGTACGGACGTACGATCCGGATCCGAGCCGAGACCTCCCCGCGGTCGTCTACTTCCACGGCGGCGGCTGGGTCGCCGGCAATCTGGATACGCACGACGGCGTCGCGCGATCGCTGGCGAACGAGGGCGACTGCGTCGTCGTCTCCGTCGACTACCGAAAGGGGCCGGAACACCCGTTTCCCGCTGCCGTCGAGGACGCGTACCTCGCCACGAAGTGGACGGCTGATAACGCCGCCGAACTCGGCGCGACCGAAGGGCTAGCCGTCGCCGGCGAGAGCGCGGGTGGCAATCTCGCGACCGTCGTCGCACAGATGGCCGTCGAGAAGGACGTCGGTGCCCCAGACATCGATCATCAGGTGCTGTTCTATCCGGTGACCGACCACTCGTACGCCACCCGCTCCTACGAGGAAAACGCGGACGGCTACTTCCTGACGACCCGCGCAATGGTGTGGTTCTGGAACCACTACCTTCGAGACGACATCGACGGCGCGAACCCTCGAGCGTCACCGCTTCGGGCTCGCGAGCGAATACTCGCCGAACTCCCACCCGCGGCCCTGTACACCTGCGGCTACGACCCGCTTCGCGACGAGCAGTTCGCCTACGGCGAGGCGCTCGAGGACGCGGGCGTCCCGGTCGAGCACACGCACTACGACGATATGATCCACGATTTCGCCAATATGCGTCGTCTCGCGGGACCGTTCCCGGGCGTCGAGGCGGCCGACGATGTACGCAGGCGCGCCGGCGAGGCGCTTCGGGGGGCGTTCGAGTAGGCGTCTTCCACGACACCTCCACCGATACCGCTTCGATGATCCGAACCGGCACGAAGCGTGCGTATCAATAGCAGACGGCCGACTGCCGTCCCAGGTCGTTATCGATGGGCGGGGCCACTACTCGCCTCGATTCCCCGTTCGCTGTGGACGCTCGCCGACCCCGTGACGAAACGCGATCCACCCGATCGCAGTGATGGCCAGGATCGGCGGCAAGATCGCGAAGGCCCACAGCGGATCCAGCCCCCACCGGAGCAACACGACGAGGTTCAACAGCCCGATCGCGAGAAACGGGGCAACGTACAGCGTCGCTCGACGACGGTCGCGCGTCTCGTCACCGCTCGGCAACGGCGGCTCCATACCGGCCCCACTACGGCTCGAGTGAAAAAGGTCGTCCCGATCGCCGCGACGGCCACGGGAACGGACCGGTTTCGGATACCGTCGGGAACCGCCATCCGGTCGACTCAAGTCGGCGAACCTACCGGACCCGATATCGACGAATCCCCGCTCGAGACGATTTTGGCCGCGTTCATCAACCTTCAAGCCCCACCCCATCTACAGTAAAAGATAATGTTTGATTCCGACGATCTCGAGGAGATCCGTGCCGATCGGGAGGAGTGGCACGAGGAAGACGTCGAACCGGTGATCGAACGGTTCGGGGAGCGAAAGGAGACGTTTACGACGGATACGGGGGGTCAGGAGGTCGATCGACTCTATACGCCCGCAGACATCGCAGACCACGACTACACGCAGGATCTGGGCTATCCGGGTGACCCGCCCTACACGCGCGGGGTCTACTCGACGGGGTACCGCGGTCGGCTCTGGACGATGCGCCAGTACGCCGGCTTTTCGACGCCGGCGGATACCAACGAGCGCTACCACTACCTGCTCGATCAGGGCCAGACGGGACTCTCGATGGCGTTCGATCTGCCGACCCAGATGGGGTACGACTCCGACGCCGGCATGGCCGCCGGCGAGATCGGGAAGGCCGGCGTCGCGATCGACTCCCTCGACGACATGGAGACCGTCTTCGACGGCATTCCTCTCGACGAGGTCTCGACTTCGATGACGATCAACGCCCCGGCGTCGGTCCTGCTCGCGATGTACATCGCCGTTGGCGACCAGCAGGGCGTCGATCGCGAGGAACTCCGCGGAACGATCCAGAACGACATCTTGAAAGAGTACATCGCGCGCAACACCTACATCTATCCCCCGGAGCAGTCGATGCGGATCATTACGGACATCTTCGACTTTTGCGCCGCCGAAACGCCGAAGTTCAACACGATCTCGATCTCGGGCTATCACATCCGCGAAGCGGGGTCGACAGCGGCCCAGGAACTCGCCTTCACGCTCGGTGACGGCATCGAATACGTCGAAACGGCGATCGAGGCCGGCCTCGACGTCGACGAGTTCGCGCCGCAGCTGTCCTTCTTCTTCAACGGCCACAACAACATCTTCGAGGAGGTCGCCAAGTTCCGCGCCGCCCGTCGAATGTGGCACGACATCATCGACGAGCGCTTCGACGCGGACGATCCCAAATCCAAACAGCTTAAGTTCCACACCCAGACCGCGGGCTCGATGCTCACCGCCCAGCAGATCGAGAACAACGTCGTCCGCGTCGCCTATCAGGCGCTCGCCGCCGTCCTCGGCGGTACCCAGAGCCTCCACACGAACGGCAAGGACGAGGCGCTCGCGCTGCCGACCGAGGAGTCCGTCCGAACCGCCCTCCGAACCCAGCAGATCCTCGCCCACGAGTCCGGTGCGGCCGACACCGTCGACCCGCTCGCGGGGAGTTACTACGTCGAATCGCTGACCGACGAGGTCGAGGCGGACGCCTACGAAATCCTCGAGGAGGTCGACGAACGCGGCGGCATGCGCGAGGCGATCGAACAGCAGTGGGTCCAGCGCCAGATCCAGGACACCGCCTTCGACCGCCAGACTGAAATCGAATCGAAAGAGCGCATCATCGTCGGCGTCAACGAGTTCGAAGTCGACGAGGACCCGCAGATGGACGTCGAAGAAGTCACCCCGGAGGACCAGCAGCGCCAGATCGACAGCCTCGAGTCCACCCGCCAGCAACGCGATGGCGAGGCCGTCGAGGCGAAACTCGAGGCGCTGCGCGAGGCCGCCCGGGGCGACGAGAACCTGATGCCGTACATCATCGAGGCGGTGAAGGTGTACGCGACGGTCGGCGAGATCTGTAACGTCATGCGCGACGAGTTCGGCGAGTACCAGCCCGGCGGCGCGGTCTGATCGGTTGAACGACTGATTAGAGCGGAATAATATCGCCGATGGTATTCGAGTAATATTCGTTTACAGTCGCCTCCGTCGGGCGGTTCGAAGACAAGAGGCTGTTGAGCGAGGAACTCGGAGGAACGGCCGGGTCGATTTATTTAAACATCGGCCGCCAGCACTGGCGTGAGAGAACAACCAGACGAGCGATCAGTTTCCGCACCGGAATCGGATGACGATCACCCGACGATATCCCGCCGCCGCGTGATGCAGGCTACCGCGGCAGCGGGCGGCGTCGTCGCACTGAGTGACCTCGGCATCGCTCAGGAAACCGAGACGATCGAACTCGGCGGCGAGACCAGCGGCTGGGTGGGAGTCGCGCCAGACGACATCGCGGACGAGGAGAATCCGACGCTCGAGTTCGAGGAGGGAACCGCGTACGAACTCACGTGGGAGAACCTCGACGGGCAAGCGCACAACTTCGTCATCGAAGGCTCCGACGGCGAGGAACTCGAGCGAACCGAGCTCATGACGGAACAGGGCGAGACCCAGACGCTCGAGTTCGAGGCGACGAGCGAGATGGCGGAGTACTACTGCGAGCCACACGCGGGGACGATGCGCGGCGAGATTTCCGTCGACGGACAGGAAGCGCCAGCCGACGACGAATCGGATGCGGAGAGCGAGAGCTTCTTCGAGCCGGGCGCAGAGATCGGTCTCCGGACGGTCGCGGAAGGCATGACGGCGCCGACGGACTTCGCCGCCGATCCGGACGGAGAGCGATACTTCGTCGCCGACCAGATCGGCGAACTCTGGGTCGTCACCGACGACGGCCTGCACAGCGAGCCGTTCCTCGACGTCAGCGATCGGCTCGTCGAACTCGGCACGTTCGAGGGCGACTACGCGGATCCGGAACAGGGTTATGACGAGCGGGGACTGCTCGGCGTCGAGCTCCACCCCGAGTTCTCGGAGAACGGGCGCTTTTTCCTTCACTACAGCGCGCCGCCGAACGACGAGACGCCCGAGGGCTGGAGCCACGTCGAGGTCGTCTCGGAGTTCCGGGCCGACGAGGATCTGACGCAGGGCGACCCGGACTCCGAGCGCGTTCTAATGGAGTTCCAGAAGCCGCAGTACAATCACGACGCCGGACCGATGGCGTTCGGTCCCGACGGCTACCTCTACGTCCCGATGGGCGACGGTGGGGGTGCGAACGACGACATGGAGGGCCACGTCGAAGACTGGTACGACGATAACGCTGGCGGGAACGGTCAGGATGTCAGCGAGAACCTACTCGGCGGGATTCACCGGATCGATGTCGACCAGGAGGGAACGGACCAGCCGTACGCCGTTCCGGACGACAATCCGCTGGTGGACGAAGAAGACGCCCTCCCCGAGTACTACGCGTGGGGGATGCGCAATCCCTTCGGCATCTCGTTCGACAGCGAGGGACGGCTGTTCGCATCCGACGCGGGACAGGACCTCTTCGAGGAGGCGAACATCGTCGAGGCCGGCGGCAACTACGGCTGGAACGTCAAGGAAGGAACCCACTGCTTCAGCACGGAGAGCCCGAGCGATCCGCCGACGGAGTGTCCGGACTCTACCCCGGACGAACCGCCGTACAACGGCCAGGAACTTCAGGACCCGATCGTCGAGTACCCCCACGTCTACGGGGAGGAGATGGTCGGCATCACGATCATCGGCGGCCACGTCTACGAAGCCGGCCAAATCCCAGATTTGGAGGGCAAGTACGTTTTCGGCGACTGGACATCCGATCCCTCTCGAGCGGAACCCGCCGGACGGCTCCTCGCCGCGTCGGAACCCGACGAAGGCGTCGATACCGAAGCGGACGACGGCAACGAGAGCATCGACAACGAGAGCGCCAGTAACGAAAGTATCGAAAACGAGAATATCAGTAACGAGAGTATCGGCAACGAAAGTATCGGCAACGAGAGTATCGGCAACGAGAGCATCGACAACGAGAGCATCGACAACGAGAGCACCGGTAACGAAGCCGACAGCGGTGACGAGGCGGAGATCGTTCCTCGAGACGAGCTCTGGAACATGGAAGAGCTACAGGTCTCGGGCAGCGAGGACGGCTCGTTCCCCTACTTCGTTCGGCAGTTCGGTCAGGGTTTCGAGGGCAACGTCTACGTGCTCGCCAACAGGATGGGCATTCCCGAGGGCGATACGGGTGTCGTGATGGAGATCGTCCCGCCCGACGAGGGTGAGGACATAGAGCCGCCCGAAGAGCAAGCAACCGAAGACACGCAGGACGAACCGACCGACGACGAAAACGCCACCGATAACGACACCGCAACGGACGGAATGGCCGATGACGAGAACGTGACCGCCGACGAGAACGTGACCGGCGAGAACGCGACTGCCGACGGGAACGCGACCGTCGACGACGCCTAACGAGGGACGACGGACCGATCTCGGTTCGTTTGACAGATTCGTCCGGCCCCTCGGTGGACGGTCGCGGCTCCCCCACGGTACTCGTCGAAGACGATTGCGTCCCGAGAACGCACAACAGGTGATCGAAATCAGTGTGTAGCTCTCGGAAGTGACGGCTCGGTGGCGGTTACCGAAACTCGCCTCGCCTGTTCGATGCTGCCACCCACTCGACGGTTCGCTCGAGCCCCTCGCGGAGCGAGACGGCGGGCGCGTAGTCGATATCGGCTCGCGCCGCGTCGATATCGGCTCTGCTGTGTCGGATGTCGCCGACTCGCTCGTCCGTGTGAACGATCTCGGACTCGGAGTCGGTCACGTCGACGATCAGTTCCGCGAGTTCGCGAACCGTAACGGACCGTCCCGTTCCGACGTTGTACGCGCGGCCGACGTGATCCGTCGTGGCGGCCAGGAGATTCGCCCGAACGACGTCCTCGACGAAGACGAAGTCCCGCGTCTGACCGCCGTCGCCGTGGATCGGAAGCGGATCTCCGGCCAGCGCCCGGTCGATGAAGGCGGTGACGACGCCGCTGTAGTCGCTGTCGAACTGCCCCGGTCCGTAGACGTTGAAGTAGCGAAGCGCCACCGTCTCGAGTCCGTAGAGGTCGTGGTACTGGCTCGCGTAGTGGTCGACCGCGAGCTTTTCGAGCCCGTAAGGCGACGTCGGGACCGCTCGGTCGGATTCCGAGACGACCGTCCGCTCCGGTTGCCCGTAGATCGCCGCGCTGGAGGCGAGGACGAACCGCGCGTCGAGTTCTCGAGCGCGCTCTAGCAGCGTGAGGGTCGCGTCGACGTTTATCGAGTGGCTCGCCACGGGGTCCTCGACGGAGCGCTCGACGCTGACGAGGGCGGCCTCGTGGAAGATCAGATCGACGCCCTCGGTCGCTCGAGCGAGCGCGGTTTCGTCTCGCATGTCGCCGTCGATGACCGTCGCATCGTCCGGGACCCGTTCCCGCCGTCCCGTGGCGAACGAGTCGAGAACCCTGAGGTCGGTATCGTCGGCGAGCGCGGTCGCGAGGTGGCTTCCGATGAATCCGGCGCCGCCCGTGACGAGGACCGTTCGATCCTCGAGTTCGTGTGTCCGCATATTGAACGGACGGCGAAGAAACGTATGTTCCTTTGCCCCTCGAGGGGCACCGATTACTCGCGAAAGCCGTTCGGTATCGTGCTCGTATCCGGCTCTTCTGTACGATACTCTCGTGACGGACCGGCTTCCGGTTCCAATTTCGAACCGCCCCGGAGCGAACTGGCGAGGGACAGTTCAGCTGTTACGATATTTTCGGTATCGAGAGAGTCATCTCGACCGTACTTCAACTTTTTATCGCCGACGGTGGTGGCTACGGCCGATGGCCGACGACGAGTCGCGGGAACCGCCTCGTGTGCGCGACGGGTCGCCCCTTCCGGCCGACCTCGTCGCGGTAGCTGCGGTAACGGTTTTCGTCGCCGTCGTCGGACTCGTGTTGCGTTACTACGACGCGACGGTTCCTCTCCCGCTCGCGGTCCCGATGCTCCTCGTCGCTCCGGGATACGTCGTCGTCGCGGGACTCTTCCCCGAACGCGGCGAAATCGGCGGGATCGAGCGCGTCGCGCTCTCGGTCGGAGTGAGTCTGGCGATCGTTCCGCTGTTCGGCCTCGGACTCTCCGCGACGCCGTGGGGTATCCACCTCGTTCCGATTATCCTCGTCGCGACCGCCGTCACGCTCCTCGCAGCGGCGGTCGCGGCCCTCAGACGGTGGTCCCTCGCCGAGGACGAGCGGTTTCGCGTCCCGTACCGCGAGTGGTTCGGATCCGAGCGAACCGGCGGGCTTCGACCCAGTACGCGAGGAGAGACGGCGTTGACCGTACTCCTCGTGGTGTCGGTACTGCTCGTCGTCGGTAGCGTCGGTTACGTCGCCGTAGCGCCGCCACAGGACGAATCGTACTCGGCGATCTATCTCCTGACTGCGGACGGGGACGGCGAGCAGGTCGCCGACGACTACCCGACCGAGTTCGAGCGTGGCGAAGAGCGAGAGGTGATCGTCGGCATCGACAACCACGAGCACCGGACGACGAACTACACCGTCGTCGTCGCCGAACAGGACGTCGCCGTGAGCGACGGCGAGACGGTCGTCGACGAGCAACGAGAACTCGGCAGGTTCGACGCGCGCCTCGAGCACGACGAGACGCGGAATCGGTCGGTCGAACTCGAGCCGACGATGACGGGGTCGGACGTCCGGGTCGTCTGGTTGCTGTACCTCGACGGGGACGTTCCGGACGATCCGTCCGTCCAAACCGCGGACTACTACGTCTCGCTCTGGGTGGATCTGACCGACGGGGACTGACGCCGTCGCCGGCAGTACTCGAGGACGTTCGTCGGTTCGGGAGCGAGTCGCGGGATTCTCGCTCGAGCGAGGCGTCCAGTTCGGTTTCGAGGGCGAACGCAGCGCGGTTACTCGTCCACCGGGTCGGCGACGACCGCCCCGTCGTCGACGGTGATTCGGTAGGGTTCGCCGGTCGAACGGTCGCGGACGATCACGCCGTTTCCGTCGGCACCGCCGCAGTAGAAGTCGCCGTTGACGCGGTACGTCGCGAGCTGCGAGTCGTCCTCGAGTTCGAGTCCGTAGTAGCTCAACACCCACCGGAGGTCGAGGTCGCCGCCGTCGATCGAGGCGAACCGGGAGTTCTCGAAGTGAATCTGATCCGGATATCGGGTGAGCGTTTCGCCGGTCGCGTTGACGGAGACGACGGATGCGTTCTCGGGTTCGACGAACGAGACGAAGTTCGACACCGTGATCCGCGCGAACGCGTTGAACGAGAGCATCGGGTGGTCGTCGTCGGGGTCGTGAACGTACGGCGCGACGATGTGGGCGTTGTCGACGCCCTCGAGGTAGTAGGCCTCTTCCTCCGGCCACTCGACGCCGCAGTGGTGGATCTCGAGCGCCATGCTTCGTCGGCCGTCGGCCCCGCGGAGGGAGTAGCCGCGTCGGGTCCTGTCGGCCGCGCAGTTGACGAGGCCGGTGTAGTCCATCGCGGATATCTCGTAGCCGTGGCCGTCGTTGTCCAGCGAATAGCAGGTGTGAAACTGCGTCGACGTCCCGTGACCGGTGACGAGGAAGCCGCTACCACCGTTGTACTGGGCGCGACAGGAAGCGATCCGCGAGACGATCGGTCGGTGGATCGCGAAGCCGTGACTCCTCGCGCGGACGCCGTGGACGTTCGCCACGTCGAGCACGACGTTCACGTCGGCACCCGCGTCGCTGATGCCCAGCGCGTGAGCGGCGGCGTCGTTGGCATCGAGGGTGAGGTCGCGGACGACCAGGTCGTGCCCGTCGGTCCACTCGGTTCGCTCCGGCCTGTTCAGGACGCCGGATCCGGCCGGCCACGTTCCGTCCGGATCCGCCCGGATGGTGACTGCGCCGCTTCCGCGGAGGTGCCGGGAGCGGCCGCCGTGGCCGAAGTCGATCGGTTCGGAGACGAGATACGCGTCCGCCGGGTCGGGAAAGAAGACGCCGGAGGGCGTGTCGTCGATCGCGTCCTGGATCGCTCGCGTGTCGTCGGTGACGCCGTCCCCGACGGCACCGTACGCGGTCACGGGGATCATCGTCTCGGCGACGTTTCCGAGGTGAGTCCACTCCGCGCCGGTACCGACGGACACATCACCCGTATCTCGAGCGAGGAACACCGAATCTTCGTGCGGGGTGTACTCGTCGCGGTCGGTCTCGTCGTCGACGATCGGCACCCGCTCCTCGAGCGCCTCGAACTCGTCGTTGTAGTCCCACTCCTCATCGCGCTGGTAGTCGAGGTCGAATTCGTGGTTGTCGGATGGCGTTGGCATGGGTTACTCCTGTGTTATGATCGGTATCGACGACCGTATTCGGAACCGTATCCGCCGCTCTCGCTCGAGGAACCGTCCGTGCCCGCATCTCGGGAAGGCGGTCCCCCTCGACGGTGACCGAGTCGGTGGTGAGCGGCCGCGGAACCGGTGGCAGCGGCGAGCGACGTCGCGGTTATCGCGGCGAGAACCGCTCTGCGGTGAATCGTTCGATCGTCCTCGGTCATCGTAGAGAGTGAGGCGTCCGACGGGGTTAAGTGGTTCACTACACCTGCCCGGTGAGATCGGCGATTGCGACGCCGATTCGACGGGTTCCGATCGCGGAGATTCGTACTGGAACGCCGAACGGTTAGATAGTGGTATTAAGTCGTTGAGTATGGTGAGACGTTATCGAGTGTCCGATACGTATCCGCTACCCGTGACGAGTCGTCGCCGAGACACACCGTCGCCGATCACCACCGTTCTGGACCGATGAAAGAGCTCGCGTTCGTCAAATCGTCCCTCGGCGTGTTCTCCCTGCAGGTCGGGGTCGCGGGGCTCGAGTTCGTCGGCGTCCTGTACGTCGCTCGAGCGACCGACGCCGCGACGTTCGGGACCTACGCGCTGTTCGCCGCGACGGTGTTTTTCGCCGCCTTGCTGACCGATATGGGGTTCTCCGAGGCGACGCGAAAGCGGATCAGCGAGCGGACGGCGAGCGGCGACGCCCGCGATCGATACTTCGCGGCCTCGCTACTGATCCGACTCGCGCTCTTCGTCGGCGTCCTGGTCGCGCTGCTCGCGTTACGCGGCCCGATCACGGCGTACATCGGCAGCGATATCGTGTTCCCTTTCCTGGTGGCGGGGATCTTTCTGAACGTCGCCGTCGACACCTTCTCGTCGGTACTGGCCGGAAAGAAACTCGTCGGACGGTCGGTGCTGCTGTTGTTCACGGAGACGCTCGGACGGGTCCTCCTGTGGTTTTTCTTGATCTACCTCGGGTACGGGCTGATCGGGATCCTCGTCGGGTTCATCGTCGGACAGCTGCTCGCGATCGCCCTGGCGCTGTACCTGCTCCCCGTCGCGCCCGGCGCTCCCGCGAGCACGCACTACTCGAGCCTCTATCGATTCGCGCGGTACAGCTGGCTCGCGTCGATCAAGGAGACCTCCTGGGTGTGGACGGACACGCTGATACTCGGGCTGTTCGTCGCGTCCGCGCTGATCGGCATCTACGAGGTGAGCTGGCAGATCTCCGGCGTCTTCTTCTTCGTCGGTTCGGCGGTGAGTTCGGCGCTGCTCCCCAACGTGAGCGAACTGTGGATCAGCGGGGAGCGAGAGCGAGTCGAACGGCTCGTCGAGTCCTCGCTGGTCTACGCGGGAATCATCGCGATCCCCGGCTTCGTCGGCGCGATTTTCGTCGGCGAGGAACTGCTCTCGTACTTCGGAGCGGAGTTCACCGCCGGCTACACCGTGTTGCTCGTTCTGATCTTCGCGCGCGTGATCCACAGCTACGAGATCATCCTCGAGAAACTCGTCCACGCGCTCGACCGGCCGGTGCTCATGTTCAAGGCCAACGTCGTATTCATCGTGCTGGCAGTCGTGCTCAACGTGGTGCTGATCGTCTCGATCGGGTGGCGCGGTGCCGCCGTCGCGACCTCGCTGGCGATGCTGACGAAGGCCGTCCTCGTGTACGTCTACTCGTCGCGACTGCTCGAGATCACCGTCCCGATACGCGAGATCGCCATGCAAGTGGTATCCGCGGGCCTCATGGGGATCGCAATGCTGTTCTCACCGTTCGCCGTCGACACGCTCGTCGGCCTCGTGCTGGTGATCGCCCTCGGGATCGTCGTCTACCTCGTCTCGCTGCTCGCGCTGACGAAACGGATCCGCCGGGACGTCGTCGGCGTCCTCTCGCCGTCCGATTGAGCCGCCATTTCGATCGGAGGGCGCGACGATACGCCCACCGAGCCGGTGCACATCCGTTCGGACGGCGTATCCCGGTTCGCGACTCCCCTCTCAGCACCCGTAGATCGTTGCTGACCCGCTATCGTACACCCGATTCGAGTCGACCACGACCGACTCGTAGAACGCCGTCTCCTCGAACTCGGTGTGCTCGAGCGTCTCCGTTTCGACGTCGAAGTACGGCATCCGCCCGTCGTCGTTCATCTCGTTGCCGAGATAGATGCACGTTCCCTGCGGGACGGACTCCGTCTCCCGTTCGAACCACACGAACGCCGATTGGTCGTAGTAACCGGACAGTATCATGAAGTCCTTGTTGTGCCACCAGTGGTTCGGCGGGCCGGGGAGCGTCGCGATCTCGTCCGACGAGGAGTGTGCGCTCACCCACTCCGCGGCGGCCAGTTCGGACGGGTAGGCGACGTTCCACTCCTCCCAGTTATCGTCGTCCAGGTAGATCGCGTACGGCGGGGTTTCGTCGCCGGCTATCGCGAACCCCGCCCCCGTACTGAACAGCAGGTAGATCACGAGAAACGCACACACCAGCTTGCGGGCGTTGCTCGCTGTCGCCAGGGCACGGACGGCGCGGACGGAGTCGAACGCGCGAGCGGTCGCGTTGGCCAGGGCGACGCCGCCGACGATCAGGTACGGGGCGAGGACGAACAGCGCCAGTTGTAGGATGCGGTCGAATCCGATGTCGAACGGGAGCACGATGGTGACGACGATCAGCGCGTAACACCCCGCCGCGAGGACGTGGTACGGGTGGATCTCCCAATCGACGAGAATCCGCCGCGCCGTCTCGACGAGGCCGACGAAGACGAGTCCGAGGAGGACGACGTTCAGCAGTCTGTACCCCTCCCAGAGCAGGCCGCCCGGGAGGTCTCGGGTCGCGTAGTCCACGCCGCTTCGACTTTCGGGCGTCGCCATGAACGCCTCGACGTTCGTGAGCGTCTCGGACGAGACGGCGACGATCAGCTCGAGGTTCGTTCCCTGGCTGACGGTGCCGTACCAGAGCACGTTGAAGAGGACGAAATACGCCCACAGTCCGGCGCTGATGGGGATAGCGGTCCTATCGACGCGCACTGATCCCAATCGAAACCGGGAGACGACGTCGACGAACGCCACCGGCGCGAAGAGCCCGATCAGGAGGAAACTCGTCGCGTAGTGCGACGTGACGATGCCGCCGAGAAACGCGACGGAGAGGACGAGTTTCACGCGCCGCGCGAGACGCGGATCGGTCGTCACCAGGAGGAACAGGCCGAGAAACAGGATGGCCATGTGCTGTTTGTCCGGCATGTCCTTGAAGAAACTGTAGTAGGCGACGAACACGAACGCGGCCAGGAAGCCGGTGTCGCGCCGATCGAACACGTGAACCGTCACGTGATACACGCAGAGCGGGGCCAGCGAGAAGAAAAACGGCACGACCACTTTGAAAATCAGCGCGACGTCGACGTTCGTCAGGATCGAGTACATCGCGGGGAGCACCGCGATCGACAGCAGGGAGTTTCCGACCGAGGTCACCTGCGGGTACCAGCGGAGTTGCTCCCGAACGGCGTTCGCGGTGTAGAACTCGTAGTGGATGTCGAACCCGACGACGTGCGCCGAGACCATCGTGAACTGAAACAGGATCGCGAGCGATACCGTCCAGATCGCGAGCGGATACGCCGGTCCGGGGAGATCGCTGACGTACACCGCCAGCGGAACGAGACAGAGCACCACCAGGACGAGGAGATTGATCCGATATTCCCCGGCCGCGGACCCGTAATACGAAGCGACCGCGCTCAGTATCGGCAGCGTCAACAGCGGGACCGCGTACCGGATCGCTCGCCAGCTGACGACGGCGTCTACCCGCGGAACGGATCGGACTGCGTCGCGACGCCGTACGGCGATCAGGTAGAGGACGCTGACCGAGACGACGATCGTCCCGGCGAGTGAGAGCGGTGCCATCGGTCGAGCGATCCCGACCAGCGGATACGCGACGTTGATGATCGCACCGAGAGCCATCAACGAGACGAGACTCGAGCCGATTACGAGCACGAGCAGGTGCGAGATCGACCGGACGTCGACGTTCAGCAGCCGAACGAGGACGAAACCGGGAACGAACGTGAGATAGAGGGAGACGAATACCGCGCGAACGATCGGGAGGTCGAAGCCGAGCGCGGCCATCCCGACCCAGCCGAGAAACGCGAGTTGGAGGCAGCCAAAGAGGAGCGCGCCGACGTACTCGCGGGGTCTCCCGCGGTGATCGGAGTGAGTCTCGTACATTCGTATGCGTCGTTACGAGAGCGGTCGCCTCTCGCGGTCGAACCCCGGCCCGGCCGCGATCAGGCTGCCGCGCGATACCGGTCCACTTCTTCCGACGAACCGGTGCCCCCTATCGACCGATCGGTGCGTTCCGCTCCGCGAATGTAGCCGCACACGCGACGGCGTCGAATCGGCCGATTCGACCTCGCAGGTCATCGTCCACACTCTTCCTCGAGCCAGATCTCCGTCCAGTCTTCCGGTCGGCGGTTCCGGAGTCGCTCGATGTCCTGAATTTTCGCGTACGTCGACACGTAGTGGTAGACATCCGTGAACGCCATGTAGAACCCGCGGTAGCCGTCCAGTGCGGCCCGACCGACGACGAGTCGATAGAGCGCCGCGGCGATTCCTTTCGCCAGAAGAACGGTGGCGCTGTCGCGTTTGTTCAGTTCGACGACCTGGAAGGCCTCCAAGGCGCTGTACTGCATCATCTTGGCCTCCCGTTCGGAGACTCGCCTGACCGCGTAGTTGTTGAGCGCGTGTTTGAGATCCCTGGTCCGCCCGGCGTACTCGTCCCTGATCGCCGGCCGTTCCCACAGGTGTTCCTGCTGGTAGTACAGCACCTCCTTTCGCGCCAACACCGGCTGTTTGACGTGATACTGATGGGACCACGCGCCCAGAATGTGCTCGCGCTTACGGATGTAGAAGCCGACGATCCCGGGCGATCCGAACACGTTGAAGATCTCCCTCCGGAGGGACGGGGGCACCTCCTCGTCCGAGTCCAAGATGAGCACCCAGTCGTTCGTCGCGTGTTCTATCGACTTCGTTTTGATGTCCCCGAACCCCTTGAACTCGTGCTGGTAGACGTTCGCACCGTACTCCTCGCAGATTTCGATCGTCCCGTCCTGACTGTCGGTGTCCACGACGACGATCTCGTCCGTCCAGTCGTGGACGCTCTCGAGACATCGTCTGATGATATCGGCGTTATTCTTCGTCGTAACACAGACGGAGATCGGCAGGGGTTCCCGCTGGTCCGTTCGTTCGTCGGTCGTCACGGCTCTCATAGCAGCGTCCGACGTCGGTGGACGCGGATCGGCGTTCGTGCGGACCACACGTCGCGTCGAGGTGCGTTCGAAGCCGACTCGTGACGCTCGGAACGGGACGAGTATAATTTAATTGTCATCTTCACCCGCTAACGCAGTTACCATCGTTCGACACAAAAACGTATGGGAGGAAGTGATTCGGTAAGAGACGATTATCGAACGGTTCCCACCTGTAGCACGGAGTTACAGCGAATACGGTACCGAGTCCCGGACGACGCTCTCGACGCCGAAGATCGATACGCGGTATCATCGACGGGAGCGTGATGTTCCCGGTCGCTTCGGGGTGACCGCCGAGGAACACCGAACTCGCTCCATCGAGCGGCCGACCGACGCGTTACGGAGGCGTCCTCGTGTAGCGCGCGATCAGTCGGCCGCGGATTCGTCCGGGAAGCAGTCGAAGGGTGACTCGCGTGAGCAGGTTGTACAGAAAGATCGGCGCGTCGATGAATCCGGATCGGTAGAAACTGCGCTGGAGTCGGGCTTCCGCCCTCGCGACGTCGATCCCGCCGCGTTGACTGTAGCGTCGATCGATCCGCGCCGCCGCGAGCACGGACGGCACGTTGGCGAACGTCGAGCCGTTCGACAGCATCCGAACCCACAGGTCGTAATCCTCCATGCCGAGGAAATCCCGATAGTTGCCGGCGTCGAGGATCGCCCGGCGGCGGGCCATCACGGTGATGTGATTCATCGGGTTCCGAAACCGGGCTCGAGCGGCGATCGATGCGTGATTCGTGGGGACGATTCGACGCGCGTAGCGGTCGTTCGGATCGTCGTCGAACTCGGCGATGTATCCGCCGACGACGTCCACGTCCGGACGTCGTTCGAAGACGGCCAGTTGGCGTTCGAACCGATCGGGGACGCTGATATCGTCGGCGTCCATTCTGGCGACGAGTTCGTGTTCACACCGCGTCACGCCGGCCCGGAGCGCGTTCCCGATGCCGACGTTCTCGCGCAACCGATACCGCGAGAGACGGCCCTCGCACTCCCGCTCGTACGAATCGAGAACCGCGCTCAACTCTCGAGTGAGCGGCCCGTCCTCGACGATCACGATCTCGTCCGGGCGGACCGACTGGTCGATGACGCTTCGAACGGCAACGTCTAGTTGCGACGGATCGTCGCCGTGGTACACCGGCATCAGTACCGAAAACGCGGGTTTCATGTTGTAGCTGGTGGCGGCCGGTGATCGACGAACCGACCTCGACGGGACGAGTACGCCTCCGCTCGATTTAGCAGTGGCGGTGAGGGTGCCAAGCCCCGGTCCTTACCGAGCGAGCAACGCGAGCGAGGAGGACGGGGATACGGCACCCGCACGAGTCACAAACACTTAAAATCATAATTTTCACAACCGAACGCTTCGAACACAGAGTGAAGCCGTATGATGTACAGCCCGCGGTATCGACTTTTCCCAGATGCCGAGCAACGCGAGGTACTGGACTGGACGCGGGATACTGTACGGCAAGTGTATAACCACGCACTCCGCGAATTCAACCAAATCCCAGCGGACGCCGGAACGCTCCGCCAACGCGTCTGGAGTGTACGGGACACGCTCCCCGCGATAAAAGACTGGTGGTCAGACCTCAAGCAGGTTTACTCCACCGTCTTACAGAAAGCCGTCGAACGCATCCGCGATAGTATCCAGAACCTCGGGAAACTCAAAGCCAAAGGCTACGATGTAGGGTCATTGAACTGGAAAAAGCCGCGAGAGTACAGGAGTTTCACGTACCGGCAATCGGGCTTCGAACTCGACAAGAAGAGTGGCTCGAACGGACGCGGGCTCCTGAGACTCAAGAAACTCAAAGGCGAAACCCGTGAAATTCCGATTCGACTCCACCGTGACCTCCCCGACCACGAACTTATCAAAGAGGTCACGCTCAAGAAAGAACCCACGGGAGCGTGGCATGTCTCGTTCTGCATCAAGGCGGACGAACCCGAGAAACCCGCCATCGAAGATATCAATCCTGATGACACCGTGGGTCTTGACCTCGGTGTGTTCAACTTCGTTCACGACTCGGACGGTCGCTCAGTCGGGCGGCTTGACTTATCTGCCGACCGCGAGCGACTCGAACGAGAGCAACGTTCACTCTCACGGAAAGAGTACGAATCAAACAATTGGGAGGAGCAACGCCGCCGCGTCGCAGAAGTCCACGCTCAGATGTCGAACAAAAAGCGGGACTTCAAGCACAAGCTCGCGCACTTCTACACCACCGAATACGACGCCGTGTTCGTCGAAGACCTCAATGTCAAGGGGATGCTTGAATCCCCACAGAACGCGCGGAACAAGGCCGAAGTCGGCTGGCGCGACTGTATCACTATCCTCGAACACCACGGCAAAAAGAACGGATGTCACGTCGTGGAAGTCGAGCCACGGGGGACTACCAAGGAGTGCGCGGCGTGTGGCGTTGAGACTCGGAAACCGATATGGGTTCGAGAGCACTCGTGTCCAGCGTGCGGATTCGAACTTGACCGAGACTGGAACGCAGCGTTGAACGTCCTCTCGCATGGCCTGACGAAACTAGGAGTGGTTCACTCCGAAGACACGCCTGTGGAGACTGCGACCACTGTGGATTCCTTTATGGTATCTGCAAGTTACGTCGTCGAAACAGGAAGCCCCACCCTCAAGGAGCCTGCGAAGCAGGCGAGTAGGGCGGGGTAGTTCACCGTGGCGGTATCGTTACCGCGTTAGTCCTCGCTTATCGCGACGGGTGGAACGATGCGCTCGGTATTTAGATCGTGGCGACGTTCGTACGTACACGCCCGATCGTCTCGAGCGTGCGGTTCCCGGATACCGCACCGTCGAGAGCGAGCGAACCGAAATGCTACGAAACATTCGTCTGCGCGTCCGCGATGTACCGGGTAATCCGACGGTGAGCCACAGGATTCTGAAGAGCGTGTGGATACGACTGGCCCGCCTCGATTACTACGCGAACGTCTCGTCGCTGGTGCCGGTTCCGGACTCCGGGAATCGAATTCTGATGTACCACTCCGTCGGGGGCGGGTCTTACGACGACATCTCTCCGGGTCGGTTCCGGGGACAGATCGAACAGCTCACCCGGAAGTACGCCGTCGTCGACCTCCCGGACGTGATGGAGGAGACGATCGAAACCAGCGTCGCGCTGACGTTCGACGACGGAACCATCGATTTCTTCGAAACCGTTCGACCGATCCTCCACGAGTTCGAGGTTCCGGCGACGGTCTTCGTCACCACCGATAGCATCGGAAACGAGGAGTTCCGGCAGGACGAGTGGTTCGACTACGAGTACATGTCCGACGACCAGCTCGTCGAACTCGTCGACGACGAGTACGTCACGGTCGGGAACCACTCGAAGTCCCATCGAAAGCTCGATAGGGTACCCGCCGACGAGTTGGCAGACGAAATCGTAGAGTCGAAGATCGAACTCGAGGAGTTATTGGGAGTCGACGTAACGCGATTCTGTTATCCCGAGGGCGAGTACTCGCCAGCGGCCGTGGACCTCGTTCGTGACACGCACCGGTTCGCGGTGGCGGGATTGAACGAAATTCGAGTGGGTCCGGAGTCGGATCCGTGTCTCCTGCCGCGGATAAACGGTGCCGGCGAGCCGAAACAGCTCCGGTGGGAGTTCACCGATTTCAGCGCCTTCCTCGCGAAGACGATATTCGACCTTCAGAACGGATACCGTTGAACTGTCCCCGTCGCGACGATCGCTTTCACGGGCGCTCGTCGGTCACGACTACCGCACCGCCGGGCGCAGTCTCAGCACGTCGCTCGCGACCCTGGACGCGTTTCGAACGGCCCCGGTCCGGAGTCGTTCGGAAGTACGGGTGCGTATTTATCGTGTGGAGGAACAACGCGAGCAGGACCATCGTCATCCCGGAGAACGTGAACGCGGCGGTCGCGACCATCGAGATCACCGACACCTGAGCGGCGAGTAACTGTTCGATCGACCAGATGGCGGACGACGTGCCGAGGACGGTGAGGAGCAGTCCCGGAAGTCCGAGGACGAGCAGGGGGTGCGTTCGCTCGAGGAATCCCAGGATGTTTCGCACGAGATCGGTCCCGTGGGAGAGCGTTCCCTGAGAGCTACCGTGCTCGACGTCGTAGCTGATCGTGGTTCCGACCTCCTCGAAGCCGAACCCTTCACGGTGGGCGTGGTAGACGATGTCCGTACTTGCGCCCATTCCGCTCCCGAGATCGGCGGTCGTCGCGAGGGACTCGACGGCGATTCGGGTGTACGACCGCAGGCCGCTCTGGGTATCCCGAACCCACGTGTGCGGCAGGAACCGTCCCAGGCTCGCGTTCGTGAGAAGGTTGATGGCGCCGAGGCCGAACGACCGAACGAACGGCATCCGCGTGTTCGATTCGGGCGCGAATCGGCTTCCGATGACGATCTCGGCGCCGCTCGATTCCTGCGCCGCGACGAGTTTCGCGATGGACGCGGGATCGTGCTGTCCGTCGGCGTCGAGCGTCACGAGGTGGTCCGCGTCGAGCGTTCGTCCCACCTCGAAGATGGTCTCGAGCGCGCCGCCGTAGCCGCGGTTGCGGTCGTGACGAACGACGAGCGCCCCGGCGCGTTCGGCGCGTTCGGCCGTCGCGTCGCCGCTCCCGTCGTCGACGACGAGAACCGTATCCGCGTATCCGGCCGCTTCCCTGACCACGTCACCGATCGTTTCGCCCGCGTTGTACGCGGGAATCGCCGCGACAACGTGGGGCCGGCGTCCGGGTCCCGATCCCGATTCCGGGATCGCGTAGACCTGGAATCGATCCCCGTCGAACGCCGCCAGGGTCCGCTCGTAGTCGATTCGCGGACACCCTTCCAGTTGGAAGACGATCCCGGAGTGGCCGCCGGTTTGTCCCGCCGCGAAGAGAGTCGCTTCGAGTTCGATCCCGTTTGCGGCCGGGGTTCGCGGTTCGACGACCGTAGCGTCGAGTCGGCCGGCGAGGTGATCGATCTCGGAATCGGGGTCGACCCCAGTGAGGTAGACCGCGAAACCTCGGTCGGTCGCTCGAAGGATCGTCCGGTAAATCGAGTCGGACTCTTCACCCCGGGCAACGATACCGACCGCGGGGCGCTGTGAATCGGGCGAGGACACCAGTTCATCGGCGTCGGTCTCCCCCAAACCCGAACGGAGAGGGTCGTCGGTCGTGGCGGTACGGCGGCGGCGGCGGTGTGCGGCACTCATACCAGTCCAGAGCACCGACGTAGTCCAGTAGTGATAGCGATCTGAGAGTTATACGACGTGGTTACCTCGAGGAAACCAGCGTCGAAGCGCCCGGAAGCACCGAATACCCCCCGACTACTCGATTCCGATGGCGAATGAACGATCAGCCGCGAGCCCCGATCTGGTATCGGCTATCGTGACAGTGGAAAATGACGGTATTTCGGCGCTCGAGGCCGGTGTTGTCGCGAGCGATTCCGAGACCGTCGACGGTCTCTCTCGGGAACGGGTTCCGTATTCGGAATCTACAGACTCGCCTTCGAATTCACGATCCGGTAACACGTGCTGATCGAAAAGAGACGCTGACGTGAACGGAAATCATCGGCGATCCGAATTGTGCGGTGCTGGAAGCGAAGAAAACGGCGCTGACGGCCGGTTGGTGCGACGAGAACCACATCGATATTTGTGTTCGATCCCGAACGGTCGATCATGCACTTCGATCACGCCGGAATCGCGACCGAAGACGCACGGGAACTCGCGGAACTGTACGCCGACCTCTTCGACCTCGAGGTCGCTCACGAGGAGACGTTCGACGGCATGCGCGTCGTTTTCATCGACTGTGGAAACGGCTACTTCGAACTCCTCGAGCCGCTCGAGGACGGAACCATCGCCGGTTATCTCGAAGCCAACGGGGCGGGAATCCACCACCTCGCGCTCGCGACGGACGACATTGCGGGGGCGCTCGAGCGAGCGCGCGATCACGACGTTCGGTTGATCGACGAGGAGCCACGGCCCGGCGCGTGGGGGCATTCGGTCGCATTCTTGCACCCGAAGGACACCGGCGGCATTCTGGTCGAGTTCGTCGAACACTGAACGGATCGGTCGGAAAAATCGTCGCTCGTCACGGAGCGCTCGCGGCGAGCGGCGGTCTCACTCGGGTCGATCGCCGCTCTCGTCCGGCTCCCCGCTTTCGACGTCGATGCGGTGCGGTTCGGGGCGCTCACCGCCGTTGCTGCCACCGCCGCCACCGACCGGAATCTTCGTTCGGAGGTCGCTGGCGAACGACTGCACCTGATCGACGAGCGTCTCGACTTCCTCCGCGAACTCGTCGACGGTGCGTTCGACGTAGTGAACGCGCTGGGCCGGAACCCGGCGGACGATGTCGCGTCCCTCTTCGTCCTCGCCGGTTTTGATTATCCAGTGGTCCTGAAAGTAGGCGATGTGCTCGTTCGGCACCGTCTTCTGGACGGTTTCCTCGTCGGGTTCTTCGTACACGATCGTCGCTTCGCCGATGTCACGCTCGAGTTCGAGGTCGTCGTCAACCATAGGGCGGACTAGCGTGCGTTCGCGGGTAGTGGCTGTGCTTGCAACGGCCGCTGATCGACGGGATCTGCTGATGTAACGGTCGCCGTGAGTACAGCGGATTGGCACCGATCCCGGATCCGTGGGGACACGAATCGAAGGCGTTTGTCACTGCTATGCGGCACAAAACTAACAACGACGGTTCGCCGAGTAATGCTAATGGCCCACTGGGAACGCATCGTGACCGCGGTCGGTGGACGGCGTCTCGTCGTGGCCCTCGGAGTGTCGTACACCGTGCTCGCGATCGGCTGGGCGCTCGCACAAATCGCCGAGGGCGATCCCCTATCGAGCGTCTTGATCGTGACGCTCTTCATCGGCGTCCCCGGTATCACACTGCTCTACGGCGGCTATCGGTTGCCAGACCTCGGCGTCCGCCCCGAATTCTATCCCGTCATCGCGGCCTGGTGTCTCGGCGGATTCGGACTGATGCTCGGCAGTCTCGTCCTCTACCAACTCGAGCCCGCTGAAAGCGTTAGCGACCCGTCTCGAGCCGCCCTCGTTCTCACGGCGTTCGGGAGCCTCGCCGGCTTCGGCGTAGGCATCTACGATGCACAGGCTAAGACCGGCGCCCGTGAAGTCGAACTGCGCAACCGGGAGCTGGATCGAACGCGAGAGCAACTCGAGGCGTCGAACGAGCGCCTCGAGCAGTTCGCGTACGCGGCGTCTCACGACCTCGAGGAGCCGCTGCGGATGATTACTAGCTATCTCACTCTCATCGAACGCCGCTACGCTGACGAACTCGACGACGATGGCGAAGAATTCATCGAGTTCGCCGTCGACGGAGCCGAGCGAATGCGCCAGATGATCGACGGACTGCTCGAGTATTCCCGGGTCGATACGCAGGGAAAGCCGTTCGAGCCGGTCGATCTCAACGCGGTGATCGAGGACGTTCGAAAGGATCTCGAACTTCAGCTCACGGACAGCGGTGCCGACGTGGACATCGAGGAACTCCCCCACGTCGAGGGAGACCACGCGCAGTTGCGCCAGCTATTCCAGAACCTGCTGAGCAACGCCCTCGAGTACAACGACGACGAGTCGCCGCGCGTGCGCGTCTCCGCCGAGCGAACCGGTCCCAGATGGACGGTATCGGTCAGCGACGACGGGATCGGAATCGATCCCGAGGATTCGGATCGTATCTTCGACGTCTTCCAGCGACTCCACACCGCCGAGGATCATTCGGGATCGGGAATCGGTCTCGCGCTCTGCCGGCGGATCGTCGAGCGCCACGGTGGCGAGATCTGGGTCGACTCCGAACCCGGCGAGGGGTCGACGTTCTCGTTTTCGCTCCCGGCGACGGGTGATGTCACTCGGTGAAGGCTGACCGGTGGTCGCGTTCGACAGGATGGGACGGACACCGACGTATCGCCGTGCTGGCAAGCTATAACCACCCTTCGGGGAGTTCGTCCTGGTGTTCGATCATCATCTCCAGGAGCGGTCTGATCTCGTCAAATTCCGGTCCTTTCGTTACCTCGCGATTTTCCCTGTCCCAGTCGATGAATCCGTACTCTTCCAGCAGCGGAAGATGCGTGTGTTGCATCTCGATCAGAAGGTTCGCCAACTCCTCCTCGTCCGTCTCTCTATCTCCGGTGTACACCTTCGACTCATCCTCCGGATTATGTGATAACATACGGACTAATAGCCGGCGGCGCTGAACATTTCCCACTGCTCGGAAGAATTTGTCTGCGGGCGTCATAGCCGGCATTGGGTTGCGAAGAAGTTAAACCGCCAATATATTCGCGCGAGTTGTTTTTTTGATTAACTGAGTGACCGCCGGTCGAACGCGTCCCGTTCGCAGCCGTCCCACGCCGAACGCACTCGGAACAGAGGGGTGCGCTATCCGGCGGGAGTTCGCTATCCGAAGTTTTCGATCAGCGCCTCGTCCGAATCCCCGCCGGCACCCTCGATCGTCTCCGCGACGAAGGTCACGAAGTCCTCGAAGCCGAACGCGTAGAGTTGACCGTTGCCAAGGTGGGTTTCGACCGCATCGGCGAGTCCATCGCTGTCGTCTTCGTCGACGATGACGACAGCCGCGCCGTCGGCCTCGAGCGTCTCGAGGCGGTCGACGTGAGCCGGTTCGTCGTCCTGGTAGATGACGACCGCGTCGTGGCCCGAGTCGCGGGCCGCTTCGGCGATGGAGACCGCGGGGCCGACGCCCGGTCCGCCGGCGACGGCGACGATATCCTCGTCGCGCTCGTACGTGATCGTTCCAAACGGACCCTCGACGTGGACGGTTTCGCCGCCCTCGAGAGCCGCGAGCCACGGCGAGAGGTCTCCGTCGGGGTCGATTCCGACCGTGATCTCGAACGTCTCACCGACCGACGGCGACGAGAGCGTGTAGTGGCGCATGACGACGTCGTCTTCGTCGATCGTTTCGTCCGCGTCGACGTCCCGCGGGACGGCCCGGAGCAGGACGAACTGCCCCGGGTGAGCGTCGAACCCCTCGGGCGTCTCGAGTTCGAGTGCGACGGTATCAGGACCTACTTCGCGGACCGATTCGACGGCGACTGGTGTCCCCTCGATTGTCATAGTGGACGCGTTCGGCGGCCGCTCGAAAAGGCGTTTCCGTTCCGCGCCATCGCGGGATTCGCGACCTCGGCCCTTGTTCCGAGGCGCTGATCGACGAACAGGGGAGCGCCATCGCGCAGATTCCGTTCAGGAGAGTGACCGTTAGCAGTTTTCATCGTTTTCCGATTCGCATAGTTCTAAACATATTTCTTCTGTAACGAGTAACGAAATCGTCCCTGAAGAGTGAACGTATCGTCTGCTGTTGCGGTGGGCCGGTTGGGTTTTCAGAAGCCTTTTCATTTACTGGGGGCAAGGTCCAGCATAACATGGCTGAGGATCTCAACTGGGCGGTCGGAGGCGAGGCCGGTGACGGCATCGACTCTACTGGAAAAATCTTCGCTCAGGCACTTTCCCGAGCCGGGCGGCACGTATTCACGTCGAAAGACTTCGCGTCGCGAATCCGCGGCGGCTACACGGCCTACAAGATTCGGACGTCGGTCGATCAGGTCCAGAGCGTCGTCGACCGACTGGACATTCTGGTCGCCTTGACACAGCGAACGATCGACGAGAACCTCGACGAACTCCACGAGGGCAGCGCCGTTATCTACGACGGCGAGCGCTCGTGGGAGGCCGAGATTCCCGACAAGATGACCGCGGTAGACGTGCCGCTGAAATCGCTCGCCGAAGACGCCGGGGGAGCGATCATGCGCAACATCGTCGCGCTCGGTGCCGCGTGTGAGATCACCGGCTTCGACGTCGAGTACCTCGACGAAGCCCTGGAGAAGCGCTTCGGCGGCAAGGGCTCGAAGATCGTCGAGAACAACAAGGAGGCCGCCCGCGCCGGACAGGAGTACGTACAGGAAAACTACGACCTGGACCACCTCGGCTACGCCGTCGAAACGACCGACAATGACTACGTCCTGCTCAACGGCGACGAGGCCATCGGCATGGGTGCGCTCGCGGCCGGCTGTCGCTTCTACGCAGGCTACCCCATCACGCCCGCGACGAACGTCATGGAGTACCTGACCGGCCGAATCGAGGACTACGGCGGCCACGTCGTCCAGGCCGAGGACGAACTGTCGGCGATCAACATGGCGCTCGGCGCGGCGCGCGCCGGTGCGCGCTCGATGACCGCAACCTCCGGCCCCGGGATCGACCTGATGACCGAGACGTTCGGCCTCATCGCGACGAGCGAGACGCCGATGGTCATCGTCGACGTGATGCGCTCGGGTCCCTCGACCGGGATGCCGACGAAGCAAGAACAGGGCGACCTCAACATGACGCTCTACGGCGGGCACGGCGAGATCCCCCGGTTCGTCATCGCCCCGACGACCATCGCCGAGTGTTTCTGGAAGACCGTCGAAGCGTTCAACTTCGCCGAGCAGTACCAGACGCCCGTCTACGTCGTTTCCGACCTCGCAATGGCGGTCACCGAACGTACGTTCGAACCCGAGACGTTCGACATGGACAAAGTCGAGATCGACCGCGGCAAACTCGTCGACCAGGACGAAGTCGACGAGTGGCTCGACGCACAGGGACACTTCCGCGCCCACGCCGTCACCGAAGACGGTATCAGTCCGCGAGCGAAACCCGGCACGATCGACGGCGCTCACATGAGTACGGGCCTAGAACACGACGAACTCGGCCGCCGAACCGAGGAAGAGGACGAACGCGTCCAGCAAGTCGACAAGCGAAACCGGAAGGTCGAGACTGCCAAAAACGAAGAGGACTGGGACTACCGCGAGTTCGGCGACGCCGACGCGGACAACCTCGTTATCTCCTGGGGATCGAACGAAGGCGCACTCGCCGAAGCGCTCGGCTACCTCGAGGAAGACGGAATCGACGTCCGCGTGATTTCGGTGCCGTACATCTTCCCGCGACCGGATCTGACCGAGGAGATCGAGGCCGCCGAACAGACGATCGTCGTCGAGTGTAACGCAACCGGGCAGTTCGCGGACGTTATCGAACACGACGCACTTACCCGCGTCAAGCGCATTAACAAGTACACCGGCGTCCGCTTCAAGGCGGACGAACTCGCCGAACAGATTACCGAACGACTCTCCGAGGAGGTGCCAGCATAATGAGCTCAGACGTACGATTCACCGACTTCAAATCCGACAAGCAGCCCACGTGGTGTCCCGGATGCGGCGACTTCGGGACGATGAACGGGATGATGAAAGGCCTCGCCGAAACCGGCAACGACCCCGACAACACGTTCGTGGTCGCCGGGATCGGCTGTTCCGGCAAGATCGGGACCTACATGCACAGCTACGCCCTTCACGGCGTCCACGGCCGTGCGCTCCCCGTCGGCACCGGCGTCAAGATGGCCCGACCGGACATCGAAGTGATGGTCGCCGGCGGCGACGGCGACGGCTACTCGATCGGTGCCGGCCACTTCGTCCACGCCGTACGGCGGAACGTCGATATGACCTACGTCGTCATGGACAACCGCATCTACGGCCTGACGAAGGGACAGGCCTCGCCGACCTCGCGATCGGACTTCGAAACCTCGACGACGCCCGAAGGGCCAAAGCAGCCGCCGGTCAACCCGCTCGCACTCGCGCTGGCTGCCGGCGCGTCCTTCATCGCCCAGTCGTTCAGCTCCGACGCGCTCCGACACCAGGAGATCATCCAGAAGGCGATCGAACACGACGGCTTCGGCTTCGTCAACGTCTTCAGCCCGTGCGTGACGTTCAACGACGTCGACACCTACGACTACTTCCGTGACAATCTGGTCGACCTCAAGGAAGCGGACCACGATCCGACCGATTACGAGGCCGCCAAGAACGTCATCACCGACGGCGAGAAGGAGTACCAGGGCGTCATGTATCAGGACGAAAACTCCGTGCCGTACCACGAACAACACGGCGTCACCGAGGACATGTCCGAGATCCCCGACGGCGCACCCGAAGACGCGATGGACCTCGTTCGCGAGTTCTACTAACGCCCCGTATCACCGATTCAGCCGTTTCGGTTTTTCTCTCACGTAGCGACGGCTTTTGCAGAGATGCGTCGTCTCGGATTCCGTTATGGACCTCGAGATCTCGAGTGGACCGCCCGACCACTCGGACGCTCGTGCAATTAGACCGGGTGCTCGACGGACTCCATCAAGACCTCGACGTTCGCGGACTCCTCGGCGAGGGGCGCAGGATAGCTGCCGAGTAAGACGATGAGGTCGTCCTCGTGACTGAACGAGGCGAGTTTGATCTCGACATCGACCGGCTCGCCAGCGACCTCCGACTCGCCTTCGAAGACCTCGACCTCCCGCTCGTCGCCGAGAATCTCGAAGGAAATCGTCTCCTGATGGGCGATGTTGTCGATCCCGCTTTGATCGCCGTCGAGTTGATCCACGAACTCGTTGAGGAGTTCTTCGTTACTCATCTCCGTGATGGGGTTGAACGACCGACCCAGTATCGAAAAATCCGGGATCGAAACGGCGGCGAAGAACGCGCCGTCGCGTTCCTGTCCTAGCTGCTCGACGCGTTTCGAGTAGACCGAACTCCACACCGAGGCGTGAACGTCGCGTTCGACGCCGACATCGACCGTCTCCTCGATCGTTTCCTGTGTGACCTCGTGTTCCTCGTAGCCGGTCTCCTCGAGCGCCGTCGTCGTCGGTGCGACGCGTTCGGACTCGAGTTCGAGCGGACCGTTGCCGAGTGTGAAGTCGAGACAGCCTGCCGTCAGTGCGAGCACCCCGGTCGCGCCCGCAGCGAGGACTGTCCGTCGAGAGTAAGTCATTACTTCTGTAGTGCGAAAGCGGCCGTATAACCGTTGTGGCACGTTCTTTCTCGGAGACAGTACGACCGGATACGGCGGCCGTGTGCTCGACCCGACGGCGGTAACCGACACAGCAAGCGTTATCGGGATTCGCCCCACCGGTTTAGGCATGACCGAGTTCGCAAATCGGGTCGAGCAGGTGTCGATCAGCGGCATTCGAGAAGTGTTCGAGGCCGCGGGCGACGACGCGATCAACCTGGGGCTGGGCCAGCCGGATTTCCCGACGCCGGCCCACGCCCGCCGCGGCGCGATCGAGGCGATCGAGTCCGGGCTGACCGACGCCTACACGTCGAACAAGGGCACCCTGAGCCTTCGGGAGGCTATCTCGACGAAGTACGACCGCGACTACGGTCTCGAGATCGATCCCGAGGACGTCATCGCCACGTCGGGCGGGAGCGAGGCGCTCCACCTCGTCCTGCAGGCCCACGTCGATCCGGGCCAGGAAGTGATCTTCCCGGATCCGGGCTTCGTCTCCTACGATGCGCTGACCCACATCGCCGACGGGACGCCAAAACCCGTCGGGCTACGGGACGACCTCACGCTCGATCCGGCGACCGTCGAGGACGCCATCACCGACGACACCGCCGTCTTCGTCGTCAACAGCCCCGCCAACCCGACCGGTGCGGTTCAGAGCGAGGCGGACATTCGGGAGTTCGCCCGCATCGCCGACGAGCACGACGTCCTCTGTATCTCCGACGAAGTCTACGAGCACATCGTCTTCGAGGGCGAACACCGGTCGCCCCTCGAGTTCGCCGAGACGGACAACGTGGTCGTCGTCAGCGCCTGCTCGAAAACCTACTCGATGACCGGCTGGCGACTGGGCTGGGTCGCCGGCTCCAATCGGCGCGTCGAGCGCATGCTTCGGGTCCACCAGTACGGACAGGCCTGCGCCTCCGCGCCCGCACAGTACGCCGCCGAGGCCGCGCTGACGGGGCCACAAGAGCCCGTTCGGGAGATGGTCGACGCCTTCGAGGAACGTCGTGACGTCGTCGTGGACGGACTCGAGGACGCCGGTCTCGAGGTGCCGACGCCGTCGGGCGCGTTCTACGTGATGCCCGAGGTTCCGGAGGGGTGGTGCGATAAAGTGCTCGAGCGGGGCGTCGTCGTCGTCCCCGGCGACGCGTTCGGCGCGAACGGCGAGGGGTACGCACGGCTGTCGTACGCGACGGGGACGGAAGTGTTGAAAGAGGCCCTCGAGATCATCGACGACGCGACGCGAGCGGTTCGATAGCGCCGGAACGTTCTCCGTCGCGTTCGTTCGCGCCGTCAGTGAGCCGACTGCGGCGCGAGATCGACCCACATCGCGCGAGATGAGCGATAGCGACCCCGTGGAGCTGTTCGGCATCGGTGAAGAACACGGTTTCGCGTTTCTGGACCGCTTTCGGCGGAGCGGCGCGTGAGTCCGTTCCAGCGGGCCGTCGCTTAGCCCTCCTACGTTCCGAACTCCTCGAGAATCGTCTCGCAGAACGCCTCGAGGTCGTCCGGATTCCGGCTCGTGATCAGACCGCCATCGACGACGACCTCCTCGTCGACCCACTCGCCGCCGGCGTTGCGGACGTCGGTCCGGAGGCTGTGGTAGGAGGTCAGCGTCCGCCCGTCGACGACGCCAGCTTCGATCAGCGTCCACGGGCCGTGGCAGATCACGGCCGCGGGTTTGCCGGCCTCGACGTGCTCGCGCAGGAGTTCGACGCCCTCCTCCTGCGTTCGGAGCGTATCCGCGCCCACGGTGCCGCCCGGCACGATCACCGCGTCGTAGTCGTCGGCTGAGACCTCCTCGAACGTCTTCTCGATCTCGTAGCTCTCGCTCTCCTCGAGGTCGTTGTTGACCGTCCGTGCCTCGCCGGTCTCGCTGCCGATGACGTCGACGGTCGCGCCGGCCTCGGAGACGGTCTCCATTGGCTCGGTAAACTCGATTTCTTCGCTGCCTTCCTGTGCGAGGAAGACGGCGACCGTTACGTCCTCGAGTTCGGTCTGGGAAGATTCACTCATCACCTCACTCGAGGGCCAGCGAACGGACAAGCGTTGGACTTGCTGGTGCAGCCGAGCGAACGCGAACCGAGAGACGCGTACCCTTATACGGCTCTGCGGCGTGTGCTCGAACCGTATGCGAGCTGTACGCTGTCACGAGCACGGTGATGCCGACGTACTGCAGGTAGACGAGGTCGACCGACCCGACCCGGCCGACGACGAGTTGCTCGTCGAGGTAGCCGCTGCGGGTGTCAACCCGGTCGACACCTACTTTCGGGACGGATCGTACGAACCGGTCGGTCTGCCCTTCACGCCCGGCGTCGATTTTGCGGGTACCGTTGCGGAGACGGGCGACGGCGTCGCGGACTTCGACGGGGGTGACCGCGTCTTCGGCACCGGGATCGGCAACGGCTCCTTCCAGGGGTCGTACGCCGAGTACGCGACGGTGCCCACGGACCGGGTCGTTCGCCTCCCCGACGGCGCGGACCTGACGGAAGCCGGCGCGGCGGGCGTCGCCGCCGTCACCGCCTGGCGCGCGCTGATCGACCACGCGGCCCTCGACCCCGCCGAGTACTGTCTCGTCCACGGCGGCTCCGGCGGCGTCGGCCACGCCGCCGTCCAGATCGGTGCCGCCGTCAGCGCGCGGGTGATCACGACCGGCGCGGAGGAGTACCACGACGCCCTCGAGACGCTCGGTGCCGAGACGGTCCTCGACTACGCACGCGACGACCTCGCGGACGCGACGCTCGAGGCCAGCGACGGCGGCGTCGACGCGATCCTCGACCACCGCCTCGACGACTACCTCCAGTTCGACGCGGACGTCGCCGCGACCGGCTGTCGCGTCGTCGGTATCGGCGAGAACAGTCCCGACCCGGCGTTCACGAACGACGGCGCCGCCCGCTCGAAGGACGTCAGCTACCAGTTCATGAGCATGTTCAACACGCCCGATCTGCGCGTGCCGCTGCGCGGCGTCGCCCACCTCATGGCGACGGACGCGCTCTCGATCGAGATCGCGCGGAGCTACGACCTCGAGGACGCTTCGCAGGCCCAGGAGGACGTGATCGACGACAGCTTCCTCGGAAAGCTGGTCGTCGAACCGTGAGCTGAATCCGGACGGACTGAGCGCGAATCCCTCCTCGAGTTCGGTCGGTTCCCGCCGGCGACTCGTCGTTCCGCGGTTCGCCCGATTCGGCCGATGCCGACTGTACCGGGATCCGAAGCATCCATACGGCTAAGCTACCGGCAGTCGTGTTCGCTCCCATGGAACGGAATGTCAAGCTCAACGGTCTCGGACGGATTCTCGAGGATCTCGAGTATCCGATCCCCAGGGAGAAGGCGGCCACGCAGTGTTCCGACGTGACGTTGATCCTCGCCGAGGGAGCGGAGAACCTCGGCGAACTCATCGCCGATTCGAACGGCGACGAGTTCGAGTCGATGGACGATCTGGAAACGGAGGTGTTCAACCTCCTTCCCCGGAACGCCGTCGGGGAGCCCTACCAGTCCGAGGGGGAAGGATAAGAACGCGACGGCGTCTCGGAAATTCCGTCGCGAGATGAGATCGATCGGCTCTATGGAAGCTCTCGAGAGCACGTACGGTCGCCGAGAGCCGCTACACCAGATCCGCGACCGCTTCCATCGTCACCGCCTTTTCCTCCTCGGTCATCTCGTTGACGAAGCCGACGCGGACGGCGTCGACGCCCTCGAGGTCGCCGTACGCCGCGACCCACTCCCGAACCTCCTCGGGCGTTCCCGCGGGGGCCAGTTCGTCGAGCAGTTCGTCGGGCAGCGCGGCGGCCATCGATTCGGTATCGCGCTCCTGCCAGGCGGCCCGGATCTCCTCGACGACCTCGGGATAACCCTGCCCGGCGACCGAATCGCCGTAGTAGGGACCGTACGCCCCGAGCATGAACGCGATCGTCCCTCGGGCCTTCCGTCGTGCCAGGTCGCGGTCCTCGTTCGCGATGCCGCGAACGATCGGCGCGACGCGCAGGTCGTCGAGGTCCCTGCCCGCGAGTTCGGCACCGCGCGCCAAGTCCTCGAGTCGATCCTCGAGGCCGTCTTTCGTGAACAACTGCGGTGCCCAGCCGTCGCCGAAGCGGCCGGCCATCTCGGTGGCCTTCGGGCCGAGCGTCCCGAGGTCGATCGGCGGCGGATTCTCGGGGACGTCGCGTTCGTAGTTGAGCCCGTAGATATCGAAGATCTCGCCCTCGTAGGCCGGCGTGCCGTTCTCGTAGACCGCGCGGACGACCTCGATGGCCTCTCGAGTGCGCCGCAGCGGGCGATCGAACGCCTGGCCGTGCCAGCGCTCGGTGATCGCCGGGGAGCTGGGGCCGAGCCCCAGCCGAAACCGGCCGTCGGAGGCGTCGTGGAGCGTGAGCGCCGTCTGGGCGAGCAGCGCAGGCGAGCGTCCGTAGGGCGAGATGACGTCGTTCGAGATCCCGAGTTCGTCGGTGCGGTCCGCCGCGAGCGTCAGCGGCGGCACGATGTTCCAGCCCGTCGTTTCGCCGACCGTGATCCGATCGAACCCGAGATTCTCGGCCTGGACGGCGCGATCGGCGACGTCCCGCGGCCGTTCGTAGTCGCCGAGTCGCACCAGTAGATCCAGTTCGGCGTTCACGGTGTTGCCCTCCGCGTCGACGACTCGAGTCGATCGTCTGTCATCGTCCCCTACCGCGACAGCCAGTCATATAAAATTGTGATGTTTCCGACGGGTCGGCGGTCACTCGAGCCACTCTTCGAGTTGGTCCTGGTTCAGCGGTGACCCGAGCGGATAGCGAATCTCGGGATTGGTGTACGTGCGCTGCAGGAAGGGGCGGTCTTCGCCCTCGGCCGTCCGGAGCGTCGCTCGATCACCGCGAGCGATCGAGCATCTGGCGTACTGTCGACAACAGCGGCCGAAAATATACGTCTTCTATCGTGTACGGCGAGGCAGCGGGAGCCTCGAGTACGACGGGACGCTGTTCGTCGGTTTCGCCCCGCCGAGGTTAGAGGTGCTCCTCGAGAATACCCGCACAAACCCCTTTCGCCGCCTCGAGGTGGTCGTTAGCCCCTTGGTGGCCGGTGTCGTCGACTTCCGAAAGCAGGCGTTCGACCTTCGAGACGCGCTCGAGGACCGTCTTTCGACCGAGGTCGCTCGTCACGATGTCGGTAGCGATGGCTTCGGCCTCGCCGAGCCAGCGATTTGTCCGGCGCTCGATCGGTAACTCGGCGGTGGCCTCGAGGTGGCGGTGTAACTGCCGCGTCCGCTCGGCGAGCGAGTCGTCCGGGCCGTCGCCGTTCGAATCCGGTGGTGAGGTCATCTCGTCGGTCACACTCGAGGGGACGTCGACGGGGCCCGTAGTGGTATCCCCTTCAGCGACCGTCGAATCGGTGGGAAACGTTGATACGGATCGTGGACGACGTGCTCGTATGACACACGACTGCTCGTTTCTCGAGGCCCTCGACCTCGCGGACGACCAGCTATCCTTCGCGGAGGGGCGACGGGAGGTACACGCGGCCGATTTCGGCGCACAGCTCGGCGGTCGCGGCGTCACCCCGGACGCAGTTGTCTGGCCCGAACGTACCGAGGACGTCTCGGCCGTGCTCGCGGCCGCGACCGACCGCGGCGTCCCGGTCACCCCCTACGCGGCCGGGACGGGTCTCGAGGGGAACGCCGTTCCGGCCCACGGCGGGATCAGCATGGATCTGACCCGGATGGACGGCGTGGTCGACTACCGCCCCGACGACTTCCAGATCGACGTCGGCCCCGGGATCATCGGGTCTGCGGTCGACGAGTACGTCGCCGACGACGGCCTGTTCTTCCCGCCGCTTCCCTCCTCGGGCGACATCTCGACGATCGGCGGGATGATCGCGACCGACGCCAGCGGCATGCAGACCGTCCGCTACGGCGAGGTCGCCGACTGGGTGCTCGGCCTCGAAGCCGTCCTCGCCGACGGCACCGTCGTCCGAACGGGATCGCGGGCGATCAAAACCTCGAGCGGCTACAACCTGACCGACCTGCTGGTCGGCAGCGAGGGGACGCTGGCGGTGGTCACCGAAGCCACCCTCCAACTCGCCGGCCGGCCCCAGCAGATCCGCGGCGGCCGGGCCATCTTCGAGACGCTCGACGACGCGGCCGAAGCGATTTCCGACGCGATCCTGACCGAGGTCGACGTCGCCAAAATCGAACTGGTCGACGCGTTGAGCGCGCGGATGGCGAATCGCTACCTAGACACCGATCTTCCCGACGCGCCGATGGTCTTCTTCGAGTTCCACGCGAACCACGGGATCGAGGAGGAGATCGACCTCTGCCGGACGATCTTCGAGGACCACGGCGTGCTCCGATTCGAGATGAGCGCTGACGACGCGGAGATGGAACAGCTCTGGAAAGCTCGTCGCGAACTGGCCTACGCCGTTCGAAGCTACGAAACGGCCCTCGAACCGCTCCATCCCGGCGACGTGACGGTGCCGCCCAGTTCCTACCCCGAAATCGTCCGCGAGGCGAAGCGACTCGCCGACGGGGCGGATCTCCTCGCACCCTGTTACGGCCACGCCGGCGACGGCAACCTCCACCACACCGTACTCGTCGACCCGGACGACCCCGAGCAGGTCGAACGCGGCGAGGATGTCTACCGACGGACCGTCGAGCGCGCGATCGAACTCGGCGGCACCGTCACCGGCGAGCACGGTATCGGCCAGGGGAAACGCAAGTTCCTCGAGCCGGAACACGGTGCCGGCGCGGTCGACGCCATGGGGCGGATCAAGGATGCACTCGATCCGACGGGGACGTTGAATCCGGGGAAGATCTTTCCGGAGCAAGCGGACGACGAACGCGACTCGCGGTGATGACCGAACGGAGGCCCGCCGTATCCCACCTTTTTATACGCGCTTCCGGTAGTGAACCGCATGACTCACGGGCTCGAGCCGACGGAGGAGTACGACGGGTCGATCACCGTTCGGTTGCTGGACGACGACGCCGGGATGGAAGAGTTCGACTGTTCGTCCTACGAGCGAGCGATCGAACTCGTCAGAGCGAACCAGCACTCGGTCACGGCGGCGAAGATCATCGACCGAGACGATGACGTCGTCTTCACCTCCGTGGAGATGGACATCGACGACTGGGAGAGCGCGTGGAAACGGGAAAAACGCCGGCTGTCGGTCCACGTCGAGGCGTACGACTGTCCGTACGACAGCGTCTCCTGTTTCGCAGACGATCTCTGCGTGCAGTGTCAGATCGACGCGGTTCGAGAGCAGTACTGAACGACGCCCGTCGTCTCCGTCCGCTCGAGTCAGCCCCGTATCAGTCGTGAACTAACACGTCGAGGACGTCGGTTCCCTCGTGGGCTACCGCGTCCTCGAGCGCCCCCTCGATCCCGTCGGGGGTCTCGACCTGTGTCGCTCGCGCACCGTGGCTCTCGGCGTTTGTGACGAGGTCGACGGCCGGATCGAAGTCCATTCCGAGGAACCCGTAGTCGTCTTCCTCCCCGCCCATCAGTTTGAGCGTGTTGTCCTTCAGGATGCGATAGTTGCGGTTGTCGGAGATGACGACCGTGAGGTCGACGTCGTGGCGGGCCGCGCTGTAGATCGAGTGCGGGTAGTACAGGTAGGAACCGTCGCCGATGAAGCCGATGACCTCGCGCGGATCGTCGCGCTGGCCTTCAGCTACGGCCGCCCCCACGGAGGCGGGAAGCCCGTAGCCCAGGCCACCGCCCTTGTTCGAGATGTACTGCTCGGGAGCGAGATCCCAGCGGGTCAACATGGCGTACTTCGAGGTGACTCCCTCGTCGACGATGTAGGCGTCTCCCGCGACAGCCTCCATCGCGTCGACGAGTTCGGCTTTCGAGGCCCGCGGGTCGTCCTCGCCGTCGCTCTCGCCCATGCCGGCCATCCTGGCTTCGACCATCTCCTTGATCGCGGCGACGTTCTCGAGTCGCTCCTCGACGGTATCCTCGGAGAGTCTGCCCCGAACTCGTTCGTTGAGCCCCTGCAGGATCAGCCCGGGATCGCCGATTACGGCCGCGTCGGCGGGCTGGTTCTTGCCGACCTGCCAGTCGTCGTCGCTGATGTGGATACACGTGGTGTCCGGATCGACCAGCGCCTCCTCGTGGCGGGTCAGCGTCGTGTTGGTCGAGCAGCCGATAAAGGCGACCGTGTCGGTATCCATCAGCATCGACGCGAGGGTCTCGTCCGGCGGGATGTAGGAGACCCACTGGTCGTGATCGGTCGGGAAGTCCACCTCGGAGGCGAGGATCTCGCCATGGACGCGAGCGCCCGTGGACTCCGCGAGTTCGACCGCCGCGTCGACGGCGTCAGCGCCCGACCGCGCGACGTGGTCGCCGACGACCATCACCGGGCTGTCGGCTTCAGCGAGGAGTTCGGCGGCGCGCTCGAGCTGGGCGGGATCGCCGCTGCCCGCGTTCGGAATCGCGCCGAGACGCTCGGGTTCGGCGTCGGTTTCGGCCAACATCACGTCCAGTGGCAATCCGAGGAAAACGGGGCCGGTCGGGGGCGTCATCGCAACGCGGAACGCGCGTCGGAGCATCGTCGGCAGCGCGGAGACGTCCAGCACTTCGTCGGACCACTTGCAGAACTGCTCGGCCATCCGGACCAGATCGCCCGAGAGGATGGGCTCCTCGTGGCGGAAGTCGGTGCTGTGGTTGCCCGCGGTGACGACCAGCGGCGCGCCGGTGATCTTGGCCGCATAGAGGTTCCCCAGCCCGTGGGCCAACCCGGGTGCGATGTGGAGATTGGCCACCCCGACCGGGCGCACCGAATCGTCGTGGTGGGAGTGGTAGCGCCGCGTCTGGGCGTAGCCGGACGCCATCCCCACCGCGATGTCCTCGTGCAGCCCCAGAACGTACTCGAGGTCGCTTTGCCCGATCGCCTCCATGATCGGGAGCTCCGTCGTGCCGGGATTCCCGAAGACGTAGTCGACGCCGTAGGACTCGAGCGCGTCGGTGAAAAGCTCGGCACCGGTGTAGCCGTCTGTCATGGTCGCTCGTGGCACGGGACGGTACATCAAACTGTGTGTTTCGGAGCCCCACACCGGTTCGTCGTCCGTCGATTGCAACACGCGGCGTGCTGGGACGGGTATTATGGGCCAGTTCGTTGTCACTCGAGGCATGGCCCTCGCGAGAAACGAGACCGGCGCTGGAGCAACCGCGCGGGCGTTCTGGTCGCAGATCCATCCCGTCTTCATGACGCCGCCGCTCGCCGCGTCGCTGTTCGGCGCGATACTCGCCCGGAGCGTCGAGCCGACGCTCGCGATAGTGCACGTCGTCGCGATGTTCGCGGCGGTCTACACCGCTCACGTCAAGGACGGCTACGTCGACTTCCACGTCCGCGGCGAGGACGACGCGCATCCGCTGACCGAGCGCGGCTGTCACGTCGGTCTCGCGCTCTCGACGGCGGTGTTCGCGCTGTGTTGTCTCCTCCTGTTAGTCTTCGTCAACTGGGTCGCGGTCGCGCTGACGCTCCCGACGTGGGTGATCGCGTACCATCACGCGCCACAGCTGGATATGCATCCCGTGACCGCGACGGTCGGCTACCCGCTCGGGATCGCGCTCTCGCTACTCGGCGGATTCTACGTGCAGGCCGAAACGATCGCCGCCGTCCCGCTCGGCTTCGCCCTCGTCTTCCTCCTGCTGCTCTCGGGAATCAAGGTCATCGACGACGCGCAGGATTACGCGTACGACCGCTCGATCGAAAAGCGAACCGTTGCCGTAACGGTCGGCCCGCACCGGGCGTACGCGGTCGCCTACGGCCTGATGGTGACGGCGCTCCTCGTCGTGGTCGGCTTCGCCGTCGCTCGAGTGTTTCCGCCGACGGCGGTGTTCGCGGCGCTCGCTTTCGGCGCGGTCGCGCTCGTCGCCCGCCGAGCCGGTCCCGATATCGCGACGATGTTGCTCATTCGCGGCTCGTACGTCTTTCTGGCCGTGCTCGTCTTCGCGGTCTGGTTCGAACCGCTCGCGTGGATCGGTTGAGTACCGGTCGATCGAGCCTGATCACCCGACGAAAGAACGACACCGAGGGCCGGCGCTCCTCGCCGAGAGACGACAGACGACTCTCTATTCGAACGATAGCTACCCGCTTGCGACGTAAACCCCGCCCACTGAAAGCCGGTAGTCGATCGTCAGAGATACCGAGGGATGAATCCACAGAATACCGACGAACGAAACGAAGGTTAGTTCTCGACCGCGTCCGCGGGCGAGGTCGGACAGCCCGCCGGGACGACGTTTTGCGGATCGTTCCCGTTGCCGCCGGCGAAGTATGCCGTTCCGCCGTACGCGTCCGTCCAGCCGCCGCGGAACTCGTCGTCCCACTGCGTTCCGGCAACGACGATGGTGCTTCCCTCGTCCTCCGCGCCGGGAACGAACGAGTAGTGGTGTCCGTTCATCGCAAACTGGCTGTCTTGGACGAAAACCGGTCCGGGCGACCACGCCCAGACCCCCCGTCCCTTGCGGTGTTGTCGGTCGTCGGTAACGGCGGCGACGCAGTTATCGACGACCCCGCGCGGGAGTCGGTAGTGAGCGACCCCGCAGTTCGCTGCGTAACAGTTTCGGAAGGTAACTGTCCCGTTACCGTTACCGCCCGGCGACGAACAGTAGAAAGCGTTGTTACCCATTTTCTGGACGTTCACCCGATCGATCGTGAGGTGACCGTCGTGTTTGGGATCGAGCCAGATTCCGATCCCGCCGTCCGCTTCGTAGACCGCGCCGTCGCCGATCCACACGTTCTCGATGCGAGCGCTCCCGCCATCGGTGACGGCCCCGCCGATGACGGTATTGTCACCCATATCGACCTGCCCGCGAACGGCGATGTTTCGGATCGTCCAGTCCGACCCGTACGCCACGATCGTCACGCCTGCCCCGCAGGCCGTGACGTCGTACAGCACGTTCTCGAGCGTCTCGCCGTCGTCCACGTTGACGACCTCGCGCTCGCCTTTGGGCACGGTGACGGTTTCGTACGTCTCGTCCGCCGCGCTGGCCGTACTCGTTGCACCAACCATCCCCGCGACGGTTGCGCCGGTCAGGCCGAGATACGTTCGTCGGTTCAGAAATTTCCTACTCCGGGTTCGTTCGGGATTCATCTGTTACGACCCAACAGCCAACGGTCAAGGGTTAAGAAATAATTATTGTACTCAGTAATTGAAAATGCGTCGCCGGATACTGAATATGCTACTGATTAGTATCGACATTTGTGAAGTCCCTGTGGGGCGATACCCGGATACAGTGACGGCCCATGCTGCATCGGATCAAAAAACGTAAATTCGATTTCAGATATATCTACGCATGAGCGAAACGCTCCCCGCGGACCGATCTTCGGAGCCGATCACGGTGGATTCGATGGCGAACGATCTACGTGCCCTTGGCATCGAGGCCGGGCACACGTTGCTCGTCCACGGATCACTCTCCTCCCTCGGCTGGGTCTGTGGCGGTGCGCCCGCCGTCATAGATGCGCTCCAGCGCGTCGTCGGCGAGGACGGAACCATCGTGATGCCGGCGCACTCGCCCGGAAACATGGATCCCTCCGACATGGGAGCCCCGCCGGTCCCTGACTCGTGGTACGACACCATTCGTCAACAGATGCCCCCGTACCGGCCAGCCGTCACGCCGACCCAAGGGATGGGCGCAATCGCCGAGTGCTTCCGCTCTTCCCCAGGTGTCCGCCGGAGCGACCACCCACAGTTATCGTTCGCTGCGTGGGGCGCTGATACCCAGTTCATTATCGAAGATCATTCGCTCGACTATTCGCTCGGCGAGGAGTCGCCGCTGGCCCGTATCTATGATCTCGGCGGTGACGTACTGTTTCTGGGAACATCCCACGCGACGAACACCTCGTTCCATCTCGCCGAGTACCGCGCCGACCTCGAGCTCGCCACGGAAACTCACGCCGGCGCGGTGCTCGTCGACGGAGAACGCGAGTGGATTCAGTGGGAAGACATCGACTACACCGACGAAGACTTTCCGGCCTGCGGCGACGCGTTCGAGCGCGAGCATCCCGACGCCTTCGAGACGGGCACCGTCGGCGTCAGTGACGCTACACTCCTGCCACAGCCGTTACTCGTGGATTTCGCGGTCGGCTGGTTCGAGGTCAACCGGGAGCGATAATTCAATTCAGAATTACATTCGATAAGTAAACACGTTATCGCTTCATACTAATAAAATAACGTGCGGTGGCGCGCGCTGGACCGCGTCGAACGAACAGTGAGACGCGGTTCGTAGCCGTGCGAGGGATGAGCGAGTGAGTCTGCGAACGAGCGAATCGGTTGGGGAGGACGTGGAAATCACTGCCGCCAGCGGCAGCAATACGTTCGTCTTTGCCGTAATCACTGCAAAACAGGATCGGCAAGTACACAGCTGTCGTGAACGCGTGTTTCACGCA
Organism: Natronorubrum halophilum; assembly: GCF_003670115.1. Classification (NCBI taxonomy): domain Archaea; kingdom Methanobacteriati; phylum Methanobacteriota; class Halobacteria; order Halobacteriales; family Natrialbaceae; genus Natronorubrum; species Natronorubrum halophilum. Next base: position 345,485 of record NZ_QQTY01000005.1, on the reverse strand, counting down.
AAAATATGTCTGAAAAGTGATGATTAAACAGAACCCGATTTTCCAACCGTTGGGCTCGGATTTCTGTACGGCGGGTTCACGCACTCGCTCGTAGGGCAGATAAGAGGCGTACCAGAATACGACACACCGGCCGAAACCTAACAAGCGAGCGCTGAGAGGTCCCCCGTATGGAACTCGTGGAAGCCACCTCGGACGATCTCGATGCGCTCGTCGATCGCTGGTACGACCTCGCAACGGGGATGAAGGAGTACTCCGAGTTGAACGAACTCGCCTACGCGGACGTTCGCGAGGTCCCCGACGACGGCTTCCGGGCACACCTCGAGAACGAGGACGTCACCGACTACCTCATCGTCCACGACGGCGAAACGATCGGCTTCGTCACGCTCCGCGAGGGCCGCCACCCGTCCCAGCAGTACTCGACGTACCTTCGCATCGTGAACGTCGCTATCGACGAACCCCACCGGAGTCAGGGCCACGGCACGGCGGTCCTCGAGCGCGTGAAAGAACTGGCTCGCGAGCGGGGTTGCGACCATCTCAAAGTCTCCTGCGAGTGGGGAAACGAGGATGCACGCCGGTTCTATCGCGACGCGAACTTCCAGCCGAAGCAAGTCGACTACGCACAGCCACTGGAGTGAGTCGAATACGCCGGTCTATCTGACTGCTCCAACACTGTGAAGCATCGGTCCTCTATAACGGGGAACTATCAATTAGTACTCACGATCTTGATCACGTCGCCCTCCTCGAGTTCGTACTCGTCGCTTATCTCCCGACTCGACTTCGCGTTCACCGCGTGGAGGTAGCCGTCGCCGATGTCGGAGTGGACGGCGTAGGCGAGGTCGACAGGGGTCGAGCCGTCCGGCAACAGGAAGGCGTCGGGGAGGACGTTGCCGCTGCCGTCGGACCACTTCGCGGCGTCCTCGACCGGGTAGGCGGTGAGGTGCTCGAGCAAGTCGTAGACGGCGTAGTTCAGCGCCGACTGGACGCCGGTTCCGTTCCACTCGCCCATCGTTTCGGCGAGTCCCTCGAGCGCCTCGCACTGGGCGTCGGTGACGTCGTCGCCGATCTCGAGTGACTCGTCGCCCGGATCGTAGTCGACGAGGCCGTTCTCCGCGGCGCGGCGAAGCGCGAGTTCGCCCTCCGCGGTGGTCGGGATGACCGGCTTGTCGAGGTCGAGCAGTTTCTCGACGTTCTCCTGGGGCGCGACGTCGATCTTGTTCGCCGCGACGACGATCGGCTTGGTCCGTTCGCGGACCAATCGGGCGAGTTCCTCGCGGTGGTCGTCCTCCCACTGGATCGGGTCCTCGGGGTAGTCCAGTTCCCGAAGCACCTTCGCGATCTGCGTCGGCGAGGCGCCGAAGCCCGAGAGCATATCCGCGAGGACGTCGTCGATGTCGAAATCCGGCGATCGGGATTTGCGCTCGACGGACTCCCAGTTGTTCTCGACGATGCCGGCCAGCCAGAGGTCCATCTCCTCTTCGACGAAATCGATATCCTCGAGCGGATCGTGGTCGCCGATATCGACGGGTTCGCCCTTCTCGTTGGTCCCCCCGGAGGCGTCGACGACGTTGACGATCACGTCCGCGTTCGTGAGTTCGTCGAGGAACTGGTTGCCCAGCCCCTTCCCCTCGTGAGCACCGGGAACCAGCCCTGCGACGTCGATGAGTTCGATCGGAACGTAGCGCTTGCCGTCCTCGCAGTTGTCGGCGGTACAGCGCTCCTCGCGCTCGAGGCAGGGGCAGTCGGTCCGGACGTAGCTCACTCCACGGTTGGCGTCGATGGTCGTGAAGGGGTAGTTGGCGACGTCGACCTCCGCCATCGTCGCCGCGGTGTAGAACGTTGACTTGCCGGCGTTCGGCTTTCCGGCAAGTGCGATCGAAAGCATGCCTCCCCGTAGCATCGTCCCCTCAAACTGTCTTTCGATTCCCGCGCTCGGGCACCGTGCGATCGCGACGCGACTCGTCACTGAGCCGCTCCGCGTCCCTTTCATCTGAAGGGTCAGGCTCACGAGCGGCGGGCGTGAACGAACGAGTATGCAGTATGGCACTTTCATCGGCGAGGTCCAACACCGAGCACAGCTCGACTCCCGAGAGGCTGGGCTGAGTGTCTCCCGCGCTACGCTGACCACGCTCTCCGAGCGGATCCAGCCCGGTGAAGCCGAGAACCTGGGAGCCCAATTCCCCGACGAACTCGGTCGATTTCTCGAGGAGGTCGACGACATCGAGCGGTTCGGGTCCGACGAGTTCGTCGAGCGCGTCGCCGACCGCGAGGAGATCGGCGACGACGATCCGGCCGACGCCGCCTTCCACGCACAGGTCGTCATCGACGTAGTCGAGCAAGCGGTTACCGAGGGCGCACTCGAGGATATCAGGGATCAACTGCCCGAAGACGAAGGCTACGGAGACCTCTTCGAGATCGCAGAACAGGACGGAAGCCCCGCGTAAACCGACGTCATCGAGTGCCGGGTTCGAACGTCTCGAGCAGAGCAGACGCCTCGCGAACGCCTTCTTCGAAGACCGCGTGTTCCGGCGCTGTGATCCGATCCGTCGCGGGATCCCAGTCGATAGCTCGAGCGGTTCGGAGTTGCGGAAGCGTCGACTGTCGGAGCGCGGTCGTGGTGTCCTCGACGCAGTCGTCCGTGTGGTCAGCGACGGCGCGGGCGAGTTCGTCGACGGACTGCGGGTTCCCACCCCGCTCGTGATAGAGGACCGCGAGGGTGGTTCGAGCACGAGCGTCCCGGAGGATCTCGAGGACCACCTCCGCTGTGGACGGAGCGGCGGCGACGGTGTCGACGCGCGGTTCCAGCGACGATCGTGCGGTCGGCGCGCTGACGGACTCGGCGGGGTCGGCTGGCGTCGCGGGCCGGGAAGGCGTCGCCGATTCGGGAGGGGGTGATGTTGCGGGTGTCGACGGCGTCGTCGACTGGGGCGGTTCCGACGCGCCGATAGCGGGTCCCGTTGACCGGGGTGGTGTCGGCTCTCGGCGGGAGTCCGAGGAAGACGCGGCGGCAGCGCCCGTCTCAGGCGTGGCAGGTTGTTCGGTAACCGAACTCGGCGATTCGATCTTCGGCGCCAGGCGAACCGCGGCGACGAAGCCGCCCGCACCGCCGACCGTGGCGAGCGTCGTCACGATCGATAGCGGCCCGTGGATCGTCCCGCCCTCGAGCGCCACGTAGAGCCACAGCCAGCCGCCGAGTGCGCAAGCGCCGACGATCCCGGCCGACACCCAGATCGCGACCCGTCGACGGACGTCTCGAGAGACGTTCTGGCTGACCAGCCAGTAGCCGCCGGTGGCGAGACCGGTCGGAACGAGCAACGAGAGAAACAGCTCGAGCGCGACGAGCGGCTTGGTAGCCGGAGCGGCGAGCGTCTGCACGATACCCGCGATCGCGAGCGCGAGCCCCATGGAGACGATCAGGGCGGACGACTCGCCCCACTCGTCCCAGTCGTACTGTATCGGGGTAGCGAAACGCATGCCTCTTCATTTCAGCGAGTAGTATATAAAACAGACTGTCCGGAGGTGACTACGTTCGCCGGAACGGGACGATCTCGGGATCGGCCGTCAGGCGGGAGGGTGCGACGAGCACGGTCAGTACTCGAGCGACGTGTTGCACTCGAAGGCGGACCAGCGTTCGGTCCGTCGGACGTTGCGGTCGAGTCACCGATGGTGGGAAGCGGTGTGACCGGCTACAGTGTCATCGCCATCATCACCTCGTCGGCGTAATGGCCGTTGAGTTTGTAGTGGTCCTCGCGGACCGCTTCGGTCTCCCAGTCGTGTTCGTCGAGGAACGCGATGGCGTCCTCGTTGCTCGAGGGAACGCTCTGATAGACCCGCTCGTAGCCGTTAGAGCCGGCCCACTCGAGCCCCCGCGAGAGGAGGTGAGAGCCGATGCCGTGGCCGCGGTACTCCTCGAGGACGCCCACGGTGAGTTCGGCGGTGTGGGACAGTTTCTCCAACTCCGGCGCGTGGAGGTGCACCCAGCCGACGACCTCGTCGTCGACGGTCGCGACGAAGAACATCCGAGACTCGATCTCGTTGTGTCGGAGCAACGCCTCCTCGTGATCGATCTCGTCGGCGACGCTTTCGGCCTCGATGTAGGTCTTCTCCTCGGCGACCTGTCGGATCGCGCCGACGACCCCCGAGAGGTCCTCCTGTCTGGCCGGTCGGATGTGGAACTCGAGGTCCGCCGAAACGTACTCCTCTTCGGCTCCCGCGTCGATCGTGACCCGAAGTTTCCCGTCCGCTTCCCCGAGCCGTCCGTCGCGTTTGAGGATCGCGACGTGGTGTCGAAAACCGCTGGGATCGATGCCCAGTTGCGCCTGGGTTTCGTCCGGATCGGCCGCGCCGTGGCGCTCGACGTGCTCGTAGATCCGTTTGCGGTCGTCGTGACCGAACTCGAGTGGCTCACTTGATGCCATGTCATTAGATAACACCTTACAATACTTAACCCTTGGCTGGGCCCGGGCGGGTGTGGTCGATCGCGGTCGTACTGAAGGATCGCTCGGCGCGAACTGCTATTTAATAATCCAACAGGTGAATCCGGACGGACTTTCACCCGCGGTTCGTCGCGACGAACGCGTGAGACGAGTCTCGGCTCGGTGCAGGGTCGAGACGACAGGTGGCTCACGTCTCCTCATGATCGAACCGACTGTGGTTGTTGCTGGCTGCGCGCTCGTCCTCGCGGTAGCGATCGGACTCGTCGCCCACGAGTGCGCTCACGCGCTGGTCCTTCGACTCGCCCGCGTCGAGTACACGATCACCTACTTTCCGGGCCGGAGCGACGGCGTCCTCGGGCTTCTGGCGAGTTGCCCGTGGGCTGCGGTCCACCCGCATCGAGTCGATCGGGAGTCGGCCACGATCCTTCGGATCGCGGCTCTCGCACCGGTACTCCTCGCCGCTCCCGCCTTCGCGCTCGGGATCGGCGGCATCGTGACGGCCGAGTCGCCGATCGTCACGGCGGTCGCGATCGGCTGGCTCGCCTGTGCGGTCCCCAGTCCACAGGACTTCTCGGTCGCCTTTTACGCCCACCGGGTCCTCGAGGCTGCGGATACCGACGAGACGGACGCGGCACCCGCTTCTTGCGCCGACTGACGGTCGTCGCTTCGCCGCCGCGGTCTCGTGGTGCTCGAGCGAGTCACGGGCGGCTTAGCATCCGCTCCGAGTACGCGTGAACGGTCGTGACGGCGGCAAACAGGAGGACGACGAGCACTGCCGCGACGGTCCACGGTATCGAAACGATGCCACCCGCAATGGCCGTCAGGAACAGTCCACAACAGCCGACGGCCCCCGCGTACCGGTGTGGCCACGGGTCGCTTTCGGTCGGGCTCTCGATCCCCACCAGGTACGGATCGAACTGGGACGCAAGCGGCGTCGACTCGATCGTTCCCCGGTCCTTGTCGTAGCTGACGATCCCGCGGTTGTCGAGTTTCGGGAGGTGCGACTGGTACAGCGAGATGTAGACGCGCTGGCGCTGGCTCGAGGTCAGGTTCTCGACGGTGACCTCGTGTTCCCAGGCGGCGATCTGTTCGGCGAGGTCGCGCAACCGAACCGGTTCGTCGGCGGTGTGAAGATACCGGAGCACGTCGCGCCGCCGGCGGGTTTGAAGAATGTGATAGATGTCGTCCGGGTCCAGTACGGACCGGTCACCGTCCGCGTCTGGCTCTCGAGGCGAGTGCTGGCCGTCGGTGCGTCGGCTGCGGGATACGGTGGTCATCGTCGGTACTACACTTCCAGAGGAGAACGGTAAGTATCTTGCTCGTTTCGAACACGATCGCCGGCGCTGTCGGCGGTCCCGACTTATCGGTTCGAAAACGAGTAGGCCGTCGGGGACGGCCCGAGAGATCTGAAACGGCGGCCACACAGCCACGAGTGACCGCGGTGATTGAGCACGAGTGGTCTACCGACGCGTATCGATACACGCGGTAGCGCATCGCGAGGTCGGCCATCACACCGACACGTTTGAGTTGTTCTGTCCAACAATAAAGCTATCTTTCGCGGTATATGTGCCTCTTTACGGACAGTATATTAACAAACTCCCTATTTTGGCCGCAATTTAAAAATCATACGCGGAATTGATACTGCTCGCCGCTGAAAAGTACGTCTCTGTGAGGGTCGAAGGCCGATGCCGACTGTTCGCCCTCGAGAACGGAGCGGCGCGACTACGGATCGATCGCGGTCGGTTGCATCCGGTCGGTCAATTCGGCGCTGACGAGCGCGGAGTGACACCGGCGGAGTCGTTCGGAGAGCGCCTGATGTGACACGTCGAGTTCGGCGGCGAGTTCCTTGAGCGTGATCTGTCGCGGGATGTCGAAGTAGCCGAGTTCGTGGGCCTTACAGATCGTCTCGTACTGCGTCTGCGTCAGCGGCGTCTGGGCGCTCGAGAAATCGTCGAGCCCCGTGAGACGCGTCACCTCGACGTTGAAATCGTACTGTTCGAACAGCGCGTAACACTCGGAGAGCGCGCCTCGGTCGTGAAAGAGGAGTTTCACCGCCCACGTGCCGTTCTTGCCGCAGGCCGCCAGGATCGCGCCGTCGTTCTCCGTGACGATCTGTTGAAACAGTTTGATGCCGTCCCCAAACTCGAGGCGGAACAGCCACCGCTCTTGATCGTCGGTTTCGGCGGTCCCTCCGCCCCGGTTGCTGCCGGTCAGACTCGCGATCACGTCGACCGACGGATCCTGCGTGAGCGCCTCGTGGACCGTTTCCCGATTCGGGCCGGATACCCAGACTAGCGGGGGCGAGTCACCGATCATCCCGCCGATCTGGCACTCGAACGCCGGGACTCGATCGAACGTCCGGGCGGCCCCGAGTCGATCGGCTGGAATCTCGAGTTCGACGACTGTCGTCATCACCAGAACCCACCACAAAGACGTATAGACCCGTTGGGTTTCCGGTAGCCTTTCCCGCCACCCAATCCGGATGACTATCCCCGAAAACTGAGAGTCGCGAGCGGCAAATCGTTCGTCCGAACGAACTGACTTCGTTCGCGATACGTTCACCGCGCTCTCACTGAGAGAAACCACCACAAAGCTATAATAGTCACACGACGGTAGCTGTAGCTGACCGAGTTCTGGAACTGGGTCAACAGGGAATACAGGTCGCCGGTGTCGCGTTTTCGCGTCCTCCCACGCTTTCTTAGTCGCGCGTTTTGTAGATTCGGAGACCGAGCCCCGAGGACGATCCACGTCCGCCGCCAGCGCGGGTCACGCATTTCCTCGCGAAGCCGCGAACGTCCCGAACCGTATCCGTCGACCACCTCGAGCCGATCGCCGTCGAACAGTACCGCTATCGGTCGCTCGTCTCCGCGGCCGGCAGCGTCACCGAGAACGTCGCTCCTTCCCCGGGTTCGGAGTCGACCCGGATCTCGCCGCCGTGGCGCTCGACGATCCGCTGGCAGAGCGCGAGGCCGATCCCCGTCCCGTCGTGCTCTTCGCGGCTATGTAGCCGTTGGAATACCTCGAAGATGCGGTCGGTCTCTTCGGCGTCGATGCCGATCCCCTCGTCCGCGACGGAAATCGTCCAGCGAGTTCCGTCGCGGTCCGCCGACACGTCTATCGTCGGCGACTCGTCGCCGCTGTACTCGAGCGCGTTGCTCAGGAGGTTCTGGAACACCTGTCGAAGCTGATCGGCATCGCCGCGGACGGACGGCAGTTCCTCGACCGTGATCTCGGCGTCCGTCTCCTCGATCTGGAGCGACAGATCCTCTAGTACGTCCTCGAGCACGCGATCGAGATCGACCGGTTCGAGCGGGTCTCCCTCCGTTTCGATCCTGGAGTACTCGAGGAGTCCGTCGATCATGTCGCGCATCCGGTTTGCGCCGTCGACGGCGTACTCGATGAACTCCTCGCCGTCCGCATCGAGTTCGTCGGCGTACCGGCTCTCGATCAGTTGGAGATAGCTCGAGACCATCCGGAGGGGCTCCTGGAGGTCGTGGCTGGCGGCGTAGGCGAACTGCTCTAAGCGTTCGTTCGAGGCTTCGAGTTTCCGCTGGTACTCCTTGCGTTCGGTGATATCGACGAACGTGATCACGGCACCCGTGATCGCACCATCGTCGTACAGCGGCGTACCGCTGACCGACACCCAGACTCGCCGGCCGTCAGCCCGACGCACGCCCATCTCGAGGTCGTGAATCGTCTCGCCGTCACCGAGCACGCGACGTATCGGCATCCTCGCCGCCGTAAACGGCTCCCCGTTCGGCCCGATCGGATCCAGTTCGTCGGTCCCGCCGGAAACGGCCTCGAATTCGGCTATCGAGTAGCCGAGGATCTCTTCGGCCCGGCGGTTGATACGCTCGAAGGTCCCGTCCGCATCGAGCGTGACGATCCCGATCGGACTGGTGTCGATGATCCGCTCGACGAGGTTTCGCTCCTCCCGGAGCTCTTGTTCCCGGTGTTTACGCTCGGTGACGTCCTGTGCCATCGTCATCCCGGCGAAAACGTCGCCTCGGTCGTCGGTGATCGGAACGGCCCGAAGGACCCATTCTCGTCCGGCGTACGTGAGTTCGACCGACTGTTCCGATCCGCCGAGGGCAGCCCTGAACGCCGGCTCGAGCGTGTCTGCGGTCGACTCGGGCCATACGTTTCGCATGTGTTCGCCCTCGAGATCGGCTGGTGCCACGGGAATGCGGTCGAACCCTTTCCCCGCCGCCAGCGTGTATTCCAGTTTGTGGTCGAACAGGGTTACGAGCCCGTTCGGGACGTGCTCGGCGAGCGTGCGGTGGCGACGTTCCGACTCCGCGAGCGCTCGCTCGCGGGCCTTGCGATCGCTGATGTCCTGGAAGTAGACCGACAGTCCCGTTTCGGAGGGGTAGGCGTGGATTTCGAACCACGTCTCGAGCGGGTCGGGGTAGTAGAGTTCGAACGCCGTGGGTTCCTGGGTCTCCATCGCTCGCTCGTACTCCTCCTTGAGGGTCGAATCGGCCGCCCACTCGAACACGTCCCAGATGTTTCGCCCGAGTAGTCCCCGGTCCTCGAAATCGATTAGCTCCCGGGCCCGATCGTTGACGTACGTGAACGTCCAGTCGTCGTCGAGCGCGTAGAAGGCGTCGGTGATCCGCATGAAGATCGACTCGAGTTCGCTCTTGAGTTCCCGTTCGCGCCGCTTGAGACCGGTGACGTCTTCGACCGTCGCGACGACGCGGTCGACCGTCTCGCCGTCCAGAATCGGGACGGCGTTCATCACCACCCACCGTCGGTCCTCGCTCCCGGTCGCGGGCTCGAACTGGATGTGCTGGTCCGATACCGGCTCCCCGGTCCGCAACGCTCGCGCGAACGGGTGCGTCGCGGATTCGATCGGATCGCCACGTTCGTCGTAGAGCATCCCGCTGGACTGCGTGGCCCACTCGAGATCCGACTCGGAGAGCTCGAGCAGCTCCGTGTATCGATCGTTGACCCGGGTAATGACCCCGTCCGTGTCGAAGACCATGATCCCCACCGGACTGGCCTCGAGGACGCGATCGGTCAGGTCGCGTTCGCGCTGGAGTTGTTGCTCCCGTTCGCGTCGCTCCGTCATGTCGCGGGTGACCTTCACGTACCCGAGGTGGGTTCCGTCGTCGTCCCGGATCGCCGTGATCGTCACGTTCGCCCAGAGCCGCGAGCCGTCCCTCCTGAGACGCCAGCCCTTCGTCTCGATCGACCCCGCTTCCATCGCGCGCTCGAGGTTTCGTTCGGGCACGTTCGCCGCTCGATCGCTCTCGGTATAGAACGTGGAGATGTGCTCGCCGAGGATCTCCTCGCGGTCGTAGCTCTTGATCTGTCTCGCCCCCTCGTTCCAGCTAGCGACGTGTCCGTCCGAATCGAGCCGAAAAATCGCGTACTCTTCGACCGCGTCGACCAGCGATCGAAACCGTTCTTCGCTCTCCTTGAGGGCACCTTCAGAGCGCTTTCGCTCGGTGATATCGTAGTAGAGTTCGACCCGGCCGCCCGCATATCGACCCGACTCGATCGGCTTGCTCCGGTGCTCGAGCCAGCGTTCTTCGCGGCCTTCGGATTCGTCGGCGGTAACCCGACACTCGAAGCGTTCGACGTAGCTGTTGTCCTCGTACGTCGCGAGGACCGTCTCGGCGAAGGATTCGGGATCGGCGACCTTCCCCATGACGTTCTCCTCGATCACCCTCCGTTTGTCCCGCCCGATGACCGCGTCGCGATCGAGCCCGAGATACTCCTCGACGGACGTGTCGATCCACTTGATATCGGACGCCTCCCCGATGATGAAGACGCCGACGTCGGCTTCGTCGACGACGCTCGTGATCGACTCGTAGGACGCTTGCGTCGACTCGAGTATCCGCTGTCGGCGTTTCTGGTCGGAGATATCGCGGGCGACGCCGACCGTACCGCTGAACTCGCCGTCGTCGGTGAGCACGCTGATCCGCAGTTCGCAGGGAACTCGCCCGCCGCCCGCCGTTTCGACCGCGAGTTCGAACGGGGTGAGTTCGGCACCGCCCTCGAGTTGCGCGCGGATTTCGCGATCGATCCGTTCGACGTCCCGCTCGTCGATGACCAGCGAGACGTGTTCTCCGATGAGGTCGTCCCGGGCGTATCCCGTCCACTCCACGACGTTTTCGTTGACCGCGATGAAGTTCCCGTCGGCATCGAGTTGGTAGACGCTGTCGTCGATCGTCTCGACGAGCGTCCGGTAGCGCTGGAGCGCCACGTCGTCGTCGACGTCTCCCCAAAACGTCGATTCCGCGGCATCCACTCGGTTACTCATATGTCTCGTGGTCGACCCTGAGTCGGATAAACCTCTCGCCGATTCGACGCGGCTACCGCTGCCGGATGCCGGTTCCCGGCTCCCTTCCGGCGTCTCGATCACCCGTCGTTCGCGCCGTCAAATCGATTGCTGGTAGCCGCAGTTCGGACACCGCATCATGCCATCGGAGATCAGGAGGTGGCTCCGTTCGCAGTAGTCACACGGGCTTCCGATCGAAACCCCCGTCCGGCGACCAACGGCGTGCAGCGTCGTTTCCAGGAGCACGAGTCGGGATTCGGCCCGTTCCAGCCGAGCGATCGCCTCCTGTAGCCGGGACTCCGATCGCTCGAGGCGCGCGGTTGCCGCCTCGAGTTCCGCCCGTACCGGTCGACGGTTGCGTCCACGACCGGGTGCGCGCGAGGGTGTTTGTGACGTCATCGAGGGCAATAGGCGGCCGACAGCAATAGCGTTCACTCGTCAACGAACGTGAGGTTATCGATCAGGAACCGGGAGCGTAAACGTGAACGTCGATCCCTCGCCGGGTTCGGAGTCGACCCGGATATCCCCGCCGTGACGTTCGACGATCCGCTGACAGAGCGCGAGTCCGATCCCGGTCCCCTCGTACTCCTCGAGACTGTGGAGGCGGTCGAAGACCGTGAAGACCCGATCCTGATCTTCGGGGGCGATCCCGATCCCCCCGTCCCGAACGCTGATCTCCCACTCCTGACCGCGTCGTCTGGCGTCCACGCGGACCCGCGGCGGTTCGTCGCCGCTGTAGGTGATCGCATTCGACAGCAGGTTCTGGAAGACCTGGCGCAGCTGGCTGGCGTCGCCCAGTACGCGCGGCAGTTCCTCGACCGTGATCTCGGCGTCGTGCTCCTCGATCCGTATCTGGAGATCCTCGAGGACGTGCTCTAACACGTCGTCGAGTTCGATCGGCTCGAGGGGGTCCCCTTGCGTTTCGACCCGGGAGTACTCGAGGAGGCCGTCGATCATCGACCGCATGCGTCGAGCCCCGTCGGTCGCGAACTCGAGGAACTCCTCGCCGTCCGCATCGAGCGCGTCGCCGTTTCGTTGCTCGATCAACTGGAGGTAGCTCGTCACCATCCGCAACGGCTCCTGGAGGTCGTGGGAAGCGGCGTAGGCGAACTGCTCGAGGCGCTCGTTCGACGCTTCGAGGGCCCGTTCGCGTTGCTCGCGCTCGAGTTCGTACTTCATCCACTGCCCCATCAGGTGGTGGAACGTCTCCTCGGCGTCCGAAAACGGTCGATCGCGGGACTCCGAGGAGACGAAAAAGAACGTCCGGTCGAGCGATCCCTCGAGTTCGATTCGGGTACCGAGATAGGTTTCGATCCCGAATTCGTCGTACGCGATCGTCCCTTCGAACCCCTGATCCGCGGGCGCGGTCACGTCGGCGATCTCCTCGTCGTCGACGGTCAGTCGACAGTAGGTCTCCGACAGCGGGGCCTGCGCGCCGGGTCGAAGGTGCTCGTGCTCGCCGCTGACGGCCTCGACCTCGAGGGAATCGTTCGTCGGATCGATCCGTGCAAGCACCCCGAGTTCGAGCCCGAAGCGATCGCAGCCGAGTTCGAACAGTCGCTGCGTTTTTTCCTCGAACGACCACTCGGGGTTGGCCGCGATTTCGTACAGCGCCTGCTCGTCGCGCTCCCGTTGCTCGCGCTCGAGTTCGTACGTCACCCACTGGCCCAACAGGTGCTGAAAGGTCCGTTCTTCCTCCGAGAACCCGTCCTCGCGCTGATCGCTGGTCACGAAGAAGAACGTCCGATCGGGACCGCCCTCGACTTCGAGGTACGTACCGAGATAGGCCCGAATATCGAATTCCGCATAGACGTGACTATCGTCGTACCCTTCTGCGACGGGGTTCGAGACGGAGTTTGCCGCTTTGATCTCCGTCGCGGCGGTGCAGTAGGTTTCCGATAGCGGAAGCTCGACGCCGGGTTCGAAGTGAGGGTGCTCGTCGCTGACGTACTCGACTTCGAACCAGTCCTCGTCGGTGTCGACGCGAGCCACCGCTCCGAGCTCGAGATCGAAGCGGTCGCAGCCGAGTTCGAACACCTGCTGGAGCTTTTCCTCGAACGACCAGTCCGGATCGCCCGTAATTTCGTTCTGGCGCTGTAGGTGCTCGCGATGGGACTGGAGTTCGACTCGCGCCTCGGTTCGGTCGACGAGCGTTCCGATCATCCGGTCGGTTTCTCGAGCCGGTTGATCGGGGCCGAAAAATTCCTCGGGCGGGGTGTAGTAGAAGTTCTGACAGACCGTCCGGTCGTAGACGAGGTGTGGGTGCGTTTTGATGATATCGCGGATGATCTCCGGCGAGAACCGCTCGCGGTTGTACTGACAGAGCGCGATCCCGTTCGTCTCCGGCAAGAGCGTGTTGAGTTTGCTCTCGTACTCGACGAGGGACTCGATCGACGGATCGTCGCCGAGCACCCACGACATCTCGCCGGTGATACGGAGTCCGTCGAACTCGTCGTTGGCCTCCTCGATCGCGTCCGAAAGGAACGCGATCATGTCGTCCGGATCGAAGGTCCCGTTTCGAAGGTAGGAGTCCGTGGCCGTATGCATCGTCAGCGCACCCGACTCGAGGGCCGACTCGACGTCGACGCCGGCGGTTCGCAGCGCCGCGGTCACGTCCTCGATCTCGTTCTCGTCGGCGATGTACAGACACCGTTCGCCGCGCTCGAGGCCAGCCGCTATAAAGGGAATCGCGGTCTCGAACTGCTCGTCCGCGTTTTCGTAAACGAGCGCGAGATGATCGTAGGACTCGTGTTCGGCGACCGATTCCGCGGGACCGGTGAACTCGGGGTTCGATCGTAACGATGCGAAACCACTCTCGAGGCCGAGAATAGTGTCCTCGGCGCGTTGTCTGGGTCGACTCATGATGTGTCAAGCGAGCGGACAGCAGCGGGTGGCTGTCCGCACGAGATCGAACGGATTCCGCGTTCGCCACGACTGCCCGACTCGACGACGGTTGTCGTGCGCGAATCGCTGTCGGAAGCGGTGTGGCATTCGGCGGTCGAATACCGCGATGACCGCCCGTCTCTCTGACGGCGTACGGTCCGAAAGTCGCTGTGACGAGTAACTGCCCACGGCGGTAAAAGGACACCGGTCAGATCACTTTCAATTCTGGCCCGGACCTCAGACGCCGGTTGCAGTCGACCGCGTCAGCTGCCAGCTTCCGTAGACGCTGCCGCCCGCCAGCGCCACGACGAGGAGTCCGGAGATCACGTTGCTCCAGAACAGTCGATCCGCGGGAACCTCGAGGACGAACGGGGCGGCGATCACCCACAGGCCGAGGAGCACGACGATCAGCGGCGCGGCGATGCTGGGAAGCGCGCCGCCGTCGGGCCATCCGGCAGTGTACGCGGCGAAGGCACCGATCGCCGCGCCGGCGATGACGTTGTTGATGATGATCGGTCCGGATCCCGTCAGGATGATCGCAGACCAGAGGATCCAGGCACCGAGCCCGGCGGCGAGCCCGGCCGTTCGCACGGGAATCGATGACCGTTCGTCGGTTGCGGGTGCGTCGCTCATACCCGGGCGTACGCGACCCAGCGCTCTAAATATGGGCCAAGCATTACGCCAGCGTCGATGCCGCGGGCGATCGGTTCCAGTCACCGGACGCGGCGGGACGGGCGAGGCGACCGGGGCCCGCGACGCTCGAGAAGCGGTCGAATCGCCGACGGGGAGGACGGGAGCGTCGGTGGAACCCCCCATCCGGACCGGGGATAAAAGATTCTCTCGTTACCCGACAATATTGGCCGCTCACTGCGGTATCCGTGTAGTTTTAACCTCCCAGACGAATACCGGCTTATGACCGTGACGGAGGAACAAGCCGAGCAGCCGATCGACATTTTACTCGTCGAGCCAAACCCCGGCGACACGCGTCTCTTTACGGAAAACCTCCGGGACGCGAAACTTCTGAATACGATCTACGCCGTCTCCGACGGCGAATCCGCCCTCGATTTCGTCCACCAGCGCGGCGACCACACCGACAAACCGCAGCCGGACGTCATCTTGCTCGAGCCGCAGTTGCCCGATAGAGACGGGATGGACGTTCTCGCCGAACTGAACGACGAGCCGGCGCTGAGCGAGATTCCGGTCATCGTCCTCACGAGTTCGGACGCCGGCGAAAGGATCGTCAAATCCCACGATATCGACGCGGACACCTACATCCAGAAACCGGTTTCGGCCGAAGACTTCGCCGACTTCGTCCGATCGATCGAAGAATTTTGGTTCACCATCGTTCGAAACCCGTCCTCGACGACCGAGTGACACGCGGTTCGACCACCGACCTTGGAAGTTATCGGCGGCGGCTCGAAATCGGCCCTCGCGTCGCGGTCGGACAGGAATCTCAAGTCTCGTTTTCGGTTCGGACTCGACCGCGAGCGGCGGGCGTACCCGGCGCTGATTCGCGGGACGACACCGTTTTCGGTGCGTAACCCCTATCGATGATAATGACTCCCTCCACATCCAACGCCACCCATCCGCCCTTCAGCAAAACGGTGCTGTACTGTTTCGAGTGTGGCCACGAGAGCCAGATCGACGGCGACTGGACCGTTCGACAGCGCTGCGACCGCGAGATCTACACCTGCCCCGACTGCGAGACGACGATCGCCTCGCGTCCGCACCGCGCGTCTCGAGCGACACCGAACGGCGGCACTCCCGGTTACTGTTCGGGCGACTGATCGGTCGCCGCAGGCTCCGACGGTTCGTCGGGGACGCGAACTCGCCGCACCTCCCGGTCTTCCGCGCCGAACGGATCGTGACTCGAGCGCCTCGAGCCCCGATTGCGGGCCGGGTGCCGACGGTGGTGGTTTCGCACTGGGGATGCGTCTATCGACACCCGGCTAGCCGCCGCGACTCGAGGCGGGCCCTCACTCGGTCCTCGAGTCGGTCGCTACGTCGGGCGGGACCCGACAGCCACAGGGGGCGGCAACGCCCTCGAGCGGCCCGGTGACGGTCACGACGACGATCGGTTCGCCACAGTTGGGACAGGCGGGCCGCGACGAGTCGTCCGCGCTCGAGTCGTCGCCATCGCTCATCGCGGTCTCCCGGGAGGAGTGGCAGACGGCGGTGCGTTGATGGTGTGGTTCGACTGGCGTGCGGGATGTTTATATCCCGGTAGAATGTACGCAATCATGGCTTGCAAACCCTCGCGGGTTGGAAGCCACGCCTCGGGTGGTCCTAGCACCCGGGGCATTTCCGTACATGCCCCCCTGTTCTCGTGGAGTGTGGCTTCCGTTCTATTTGTTGACCTAACGTGGCTTATAACTATTGCTAACATGTGGGAACGCGGCCGGTGAATTCGAGATAGAGGGTGAACGGAGGCAGTTCTGTGACCCATAGTCCGGTACTCGGTATCCGTGGTCGCCATCAGTTCGGATTCGCATCCTCGTAAAAACACCCACCGACCCCTCGTTTTGGACTCACTCGCTTCCGACCATATTATGGGTATCCCTGCCACGCTCTCGGAATCGTCCATCCACGATAGATCCCTCTCGAGCGTTCCATCAGTGCTGATACCGGGGTGATGCGCCGAGGAACCTCACGGTCTACAAAGCCTCTCACGAACCGCTTCATTCAGTACAGGGAGCGAACTTATCATGATTCGTCCGACCATCTACAGTTATGATATCCTCCCCACCAGCTATCTGTCCTCGATGTAACAAACGGGAGACATACTCGGCCCGGTATACGACGCCGGGATGGCGAATCCAATTCTACGAATGTGATAATTGTGGTCGAAGATACGACCCGTATCTCGACGAAGAATACGGCATAGACTGATGGAGATTCGCACACGTAGTTACCGTTCAGTACAGGTAGTGCTATTATCGGGGTCTCCCTCAGTATCTCCGAATACCGTCAAAGAATTCGTGCTGCAGACAGAGAGTGCCTGGATCACCGTCGAACCGACGAGCCACCGTGGTCGATCATAAACTGCGAGTGGTTCCAAATCCGGATCCAGCGAGGCGGTGCTGACGACTGTAGTACGGCGCTGGCCGCGGTTCGTGGTCGTTTTCGGGTCCGCTCGAGTCGTCGTTAGTTCTCGGTCTCCTCGTTTGACCCCTCTACGCCCGCATCCAGTGCGTGCACTGTTGCACGGTCAGCTGAAAAGAAGACGGAACCATCGGCAAATCTCGGCTCGCTTATGTTGGAATCGGTAACGAAGTTCCACTGTTCGTCGCCGGTGGCCGCATCCAGTGCGTTTAACCGATAGGCGTCCTCGAAATCCGTGTCAGTTCTGCTGGCGACGAAGAGGGTGTCCTCGAGTACGGTTATCGGTGAGACTAATAAATTACCGGCGAGGAAACACCACAGTTCCGTGCCCGTCTCCGGCTCGAGTGCGTGAACGACACCGTCGTCGCCTACCCCAAGCGCAGTTCCGACATAGAGCGTGCCATCTGCCATGGTCACCGTGTCGACGGAATTGTCCGCCTCGAATTGCCACTTTTTCTCGCCCGAATCCGCGTCGACGGCGTACAGGCTTGCACACGTGGGATGGTCGTAGCAATCGTCCGTCCCGACATACAGGGTGTCGTCGAACACGGTCACGAACTCGGGTCTTGGCCTTTCGGTACCGGGATCCGGATTCACCGAGAACCGCCACCGTTCTTCGCCGGTGGTCGCGTCAAGCGCGGAAACGTAGTACTGGAAGTTGTCCGGTTGGTCAGTTTCACTGTCGAACGCTCCGAGGAACAGCGTGTCATCGACCACCGAGAGTTCGGTATGCACTCGACTGCCGACATCGGCGCGCCACTCTTCCTCGCCGCTAGCCACGTCCACGGCAAATACGTTCCCGTCGCCATCAGCGACGTAGAACGTGCCGGAGTCCGTCTTGGCGAACGAGTCCGTTTTGACTTTGAGATGGGTTTCGATACCGTACCCAACCTTGAAGTCCCATCGGTGGTCTCCGGTGTCCGCATCTACTGCGGTGACGCAAAATTGCTTGGGGATGAAGACGGTGTTCTCCGCCACGTGTATCGGTGCGACGGTCACATCGTAGTCGTCGAACTGCCACTTCTGTTCGCCCGTGTCCGCATCCAGCGCGTACACTGCAGTGTCTTCTACGTCCCGATTGGAGTAAACGTGACTCGTAGCATAGACGGTGCCATCGACCACGAGGGGCTGCTCGTGAAACTCCGTGTCGTCAACGCCGAATTGCCACTCTTCGTCGCCCGTCGATGCGGACAGTGCATGGACGGTATCGAGGTTACTCACAAAGAGGGAACCATCCGCTACGGATGACAAGTACGGTCTACCAAGGGGATCCGGAGTTTCGTAATCGACTCGCCACAGTTCTTCACCTGCACTGGATTCTGCATTTCCGTCACTTTCGTCACCGATAGCGATCCCGGTCCCGATTCCCGAAAGGAGGCACGTGCCCGCAGCACCGGCCAGGAACCTGCGGCGGGGAGTTGATTCGAACGACTGTTCTCCGAGTAGCCCACTATCGTGTTCACCCATACTCTCGCAGAAACCATTAGTAGATCATTATTATCTGTTGATTAGATACTCCTTACACTCCCAACAGTTTCACAGGGCTTCTGTCGACTCTTGCAAAGATCGAAATCTCCCTTTGATTTTAAGTACCCCCACCAATGCGCGACTTGCTCGAAATCCATCATCCTTCGTTGATTACCCTGAAGCTCGTGCCACAGTTGTGCCCTGTATTCAGCAGAAACTGAATCTTCTACTCAGATTCTGTCAGTAACAGCGTGCTGAATGGAGTGGATGAGTTTAGCACGACATCAATTATTTCGCGGCGACACCGGTGAACCAGCCATTCACTACAGATGCGAACTGAACGCCAGGAGTTATCCCTAGTGGCGATTTAGAGTGATATATCAGCTACCGGTTATATAGTCGCGTTGCTTGTTGAGAAAATGGTTATATCTGAACAGCTTCAGGGTACTTCTCAATAAAATCCCTGTACTAACCAATCATCATCTTCTGCAGATCGACACACCATTCATGCTATAATAGTGTATAAAAGGCGGTTAAACTCGTCTTTAGTCGGTTGCTGGAATAATTATAAGTGGTTGTTCGACCGCTGTTATCAATGAACCGAGAACGTTCTGCGAACGTAGTTTACGCCAAATTGATCGATTGCGTGGAGTTAATATGATAGATTCGGCTGTGTACTCGTCGGCGGCCTCGAGAATTACGTCAGCAATGTTCCGTCCATAACGAATATCGGTCGAGACAGGGATTTCCGACGCCTCAAAACACTCTCTAACAACTGTGAAAATTTCGTTGGAACGATGTTTGATCGCGGCTTGATCAACGTTGTCTGGCTCCTTCTGGATGACGTGAATCACATGAAGTCGACAGTCTTTCCCTTCCAAATACGGGTAGACTGCACTGCACGTGTTGGAAGCATCTTCTTGGTCCGCCACTGGCAACAGAACATCTATTTCGACAAATGAACGGGACATAACAAATACATTATCTTTGGCGAACTCTTTCAGAGTCCTGAGTGGCGAGTTTTTCAAAACTAACTAGCACGGGGCACGTGAAATAGATTCCGCCCAGTCGCTATCGCCACTAGTTATAAGCTAACACTACAGAAATCACATCTGGAATATGGGAACGAAAAACTCCTGCTCTGATCTCAACTACGCTCATACCGACCAGTTGTGATTTCCAGTACCGAGCAGTTCGGTGGTTGCTGTTAATGAACAGAGATCCGATGGGAGTGTCTCTCCCCGGTCCAGAGGACTGTACGAGCGACTGTCCAAGAAATCCTGATTCTCGGACAGAATTCGACCCATTTGGGCCGAATCCCCACTGATCGGCTCGCGCGGGACGCTTTTACGTCCGGTCTGTGGCGAAACCAGACGTGCAACTCGAGACATACGACACCGCCGACGGTCGACAAGTCCGCCTGACCGAAATGGAACGCGATCGGCTCCTAGCGGTGTACGACAACGGACCGACGAAACAGGTCGCGCTCGCGTTCATGGCTCGCTGTGGCTGCCGCGTTCCTGAAGTCACTGACGTTCGCCCTCGAGATGTCTACCAGGGCAACGATGCCGGCCAGTGGTTCCTACGGATACCGGAAGGAAAAAGCGAGAAAGAACGCCAGACGCCCATACCCACGGCGCTCGCCGGGATGGTTCGGGTTCTATCGCAATGACTCGAGTCCGACGATCGCGTTCTCGAGGTTACGCCACGGACGGTTCGGCGGTGGATTGGGAGTACAGTTGCGGAACTCGCCGAACGGGAGGACGACGATCGATGCTATACGTTGGACCGCACGATCTCCGCCGGACGTGGGGGCACCTGGCACTCGAAGCCGAGGTACTCCCGTCAGTGTTGATGCAGTGGGGCGGCTGGGATGATTACGAAACGTTTCAGCATCACTATTTGGGAACGCATTCGGAGAGTGTGCAGGCTCGAGAGGCGGCCTCGAGAACCCACTCCAATCAACACCCTCGGACCTGCTGCAAAAACACTGTGAACTGCACAGCCGCTGACTCAGTCCTCGAGCGACCCGTCGCACATCGCCTCGAACGCCCGCTCGCTACGGCTCAGTCCGTCGACGCCGTCGGTGAGCACGACCTCGCCGAAGACGGTCGCCCGATAGTATGTGTACAGCCCGTCCTGTCCCCGCTCCGTGCGCTGGCGTTTCTCTACGAGATCGACCTCGAGCAGTTTATTGAGGCGGTAGTGCAGGGTGCTGTCGTCGATCCCGATCGCTTCCTCGAGTTCTTTGGGACTCATCTCCCCGTCGTGGACGAGTCGGTAACAGATCTCGTAGCGGGTGCGATGGCCGATCGCGCGTGCATGTCGAGGTACTCCTCGAGTTGAAGCACGTTGTCCGTCGGAAGGGAGGTCCTCGAGATCATCCGCGTAGTCTCTGCCGTCCGTGCGCTCGGAGTTCGTCGTCATCGTAGTTCGGCGAGCGGGGGCTCCTAATCATTATCAAAATAATAATATTTGGGCCGCGAGGCCGTCGCTTCGCTCGTCCGCGGGCTCATCCGCTTTCAATACTCGCCGCTCACGAGTTTGTGAGCGGCGAGAATATGGGGCCGGAGGGATTTGAACCCCCGCCGCGCTTCCACTCCGTTCCAGCGCGGGCCGCACCGCAAGTGCTGATACCTGAGGGCGGAACGCGAGTGGGTCATCATTCGAATGTTGATCCGGTGGTCAGCTCACGTTCGGCGGTTCAGAACGATACCAATGACACCGAACGTAACGCCGTCACAAGCAGTAGAGGACTTCCTCGCAGAGCGTGAGGGAGAAGTTAGCAAAGCCAGCCATCGAAACTACAAGTACGCACTCAAAGAGCTAATTCGGTTTTGCGAGAACCAAGGCATTGAGGAGGTCGGAGAGCTTCACGGCTACCACCTGAAACAGTACAAGCTCCGACGACGAGGACAGGGTATCAAGGAGGTCACGCTGAAGAACAATCTCTCGACCCTCCGGGTGTTCCTCCGCTGGTGCGAGCAGGCAGAACTTCTCGAGCAAGGGACTGCTGAACTCGTCCAACTCCCGAAGCTCGATGAAGACGATCGAGTTAGTGACGATACGTTGTCGCAGGATAGAGTAGAAGACATTCTGGACTTCTTCTACAAATTCGAGTATGCACAACGACGACATGCGATCTTCCAGCTCATATGGCACACCTGCCTCCGAATGGGAACAGTCGTTGCCATCGATCTCGACGACTACCTCTCTTCCCGGAAGCAGATTAAGATCCGCCATCGCCCGGACACTGGAACTCCGCTGAAGAACGGCATTGAGGCGCAACGGAAAATCAACACCGGCGACTCAATGCGGGAAGTCCTTGATGACTATATCGAGGGGCATCGGCACAATATTGTTGAGGAAAGTGGCAGAGAGCCGCTTTTCACCACTCGTAATCAACGAGTGTCCCACACCGCATTGCGGAAGAATATGTACGGGATCACCCGACCGTGCAAAGTTCACGGGGGTTGTCCACATAATCGAACCATTGAGGCGTGTGATGCTGCTGTGAGAAAGAAAGATTCGTCGAAATGCCCTTCCTCAATGAGTCCTCACCCTCTACGACGAGCGGCTATCACGTATCATTTGAACCAAGAGTGGCCGAATGAGAAGTTGAGTGAACGGGCGAACGTAACTGTAGACGTTCTTGAAGAACACTATGATACACGACAGGAAGATGAGAAGGCAGTAACAAGGAAAAAGTATCTCGATAATCTCTGATAAATATGAAATAAACTCTGTAGTTATGAGAAGTATATACTGGATATAGATCGTCTATTTACTACACTCTCGTGTATTCTGCACGCATATATTCTTAACTCTACGATCTGAATTTTATGTCGGAATCATCCTTCGTCATTTACGTCATTTGACTGATATTCTGCAGTGAACCTATCATCGAGACCATCGGTATTCAAAACGGTTGGGAGGGGTGCCCAGATGATCTTTCGGAATAGAAGAACAAATAATGCAGCAAACAACACAAATGCTACATAACTCCCTCTCCCGAAATAGAGAACCGCTCCGAGCGCAATGAATGCTACCCGTCCCGATAAGCGATGTAGCCCCATTGGGGTGAAATACAGAACCCGTGGAATCTTTGACAAAGTCAACATCAATCCAATTTCCTTAAATTGCTTAAAGCTCGCCTTCAACTGATTTCGATCCTGATTTATATCTCTCAGTAACTCTCGTATCAATCCTCTGTGAGCCAGTCGACACGGTATTACCGGGATATTTTCTGCATCGGTCCCGAGGACAAATGACAGTGAATGGCGTATATGTATAGTCTTGTGTTTTGGACGCTTCTCTGGTCCATCTGGTCCGTAGATAGCACGGGCAACACCATGGGCCTGCATTGCTCCTAAAAATGTGAACGCTGTGAGAAACCAGAACGCGTGAATCGGTTTAAGACTAAAAATGAGGATTTCGAAATTGATCTGCGCGATGTATGTGATAAATGGATTGTTATCTTCGAAGGAAAGATATCCGAACGTAAGGGGAGGTAGATAAAATGAGGCGTAAGATAGTTGGCCAAGATTGGTTGCGGCGGACATATTCCATTTAAGACAATTACTCAATATAAATCATTCCCCGGTCAGATCTAACTTGATCCTGGTACAATCGCCTATGTCGCCTTTAGCGAGTCAATTCATTGAGGGCGAGTTTTATCACTTTCACCCACATACCTGCAATAGAACTGCCAGACAGAGTTGCACACCGTAACCTGCGCGACTGAAATATCAGACCCGACGCAGGGGTTCAATCATAAGGAACCCACCGCTGTCTGTGGGTTATGAATAAGTTGAGAGAGTAATGGGGCCGGAGGGATTTGAACCCCCGATCGACTGATATCTCCGGTGCGCCTCGGAACTCCAGAGGGTCATCACACGGACACTGATCAGGTGTCCGATCAGTATATCAGTTCTGGAGTGTCGTCCCGGGCGCCGTAGCCTCTGGAGTCAGTCGCCATCCCTGGCTTGGCCACAGCCCCTCGCCTCTCAGTTAGGGTATCCCGCCTAAAGTGGTTTCGATTCGGAATCCGCCCTACAGCCACGGGGCGCGGCCCTCGGTATCCGTCGAATCGTCGCCAGGATACGGCCCGGTATCCGGCTCGTCGTCGACCGAGTCGTCCACGTCGTCGGACTCCGACCCCGCGCCGCCGCCGTCCGTCACCGCCCCCATCCCGGATGCGGGGGTGTCGCTGTCGTCGGCCGCGTCGCTCGAGTCGCGATCCAGCGGAAGATCGATCGCGAACACGCCGGCGACGAGGAGCGCGGCGAGTGGCGCTTGGCCGAAGGCCATGCCGAGCATCGACAGCGGGAGCAAGCCGAGGGCCACCGCGCTCCCGAAGCGGAAGCGATCGATGTCCATGTACTCGCGCAGGTACGGCCCGCCGAGGGCGATCACCAGCGCGAAGCCCACGCCGATGGCCGCGGCGAGGACGGCGTTCGCGACGAGTGCGGGGTCGTCCATCACGACGACGGTCGCCCCCGTCGGATCGAAGCTCGCGACGAGCCCCAATCCGATGATGACGACGGGGTTTGGCAGATACTCGCCGATCGTCGCGCTGGCGGTCTTGGCCGCGATGGCGAGGATCACCAGCGCCGCGAATCGCGTGATGATGACGTTATCGAGAACGCTTCCGATCGCCGGCGCGAGTGCGGCCTGAACGGCGGCGAGCAGTATCAGCGGGACACCGACGAGCAGGACGATCGCCGCCTGCTCGCGCGGCGTGCCGGTCATCTCCGCGAGGATCACCGCGACCGTGGCGCTCCCGCCGAAGATCAACAGGCCGACCTGGACGGCTCCGAGCGGATCGTTTAGCGCACCCGCGAGAATCAGTGCGGGGAAGACGCCGTCGATCAACGGCAGCATCATCACCAGCGCCAACAGTCTCGCGTCACCGCCGACGATGCGCTCGAGGCGGAGGGCGACCGGGTGTTGTGACGTACTCATCGATCAGGGTCGATGGCCGTGACCCGAGGCCGGTGGGTAATAGGATGGACGGTCCCGTACGGAGAGACACCAGTTCGTCCAATTTCGGCCTCGCGCTGTGAGTTTAGCTGTAAATTTCCCGAACTGGAAGTTGGTGGCGTCAGCGGCGACGCTCATCCGGCCAGCGGTTCGGGAATCACTGAAGCTCACAGCGTACATACTCGAGTAGAGAACTGGATTATCAATAAGCGTTGTGTGGGAGGCAGTTACACAACAGGTCGAATATCCAACACTGTCTGCCAGATGCGCGCTGAAATGTACAGACCTGCGATCGAAGCGGCTGGTAGCGGATCGCGATCGCAACTCGGTCGGGGACACCTTCTGAAACCGAGGCGTTCGTCGCCGGTTCCCCGTCATTCGTTCGCATTCGAAGAGATCTCGCAACGCTTTTTGCTCGCGGGTTCTGACGGTTTACATG
The DNA here is from genome assembly GCF_003670115.1 of Natronorubrum halophilum. Taxonomy (NCBI): domain Archaea; kingdom Methanobacteriati; phylum Methanobacteriota; class Halobacteria; order Halobacteriales; family Natrialbaceae; genus Natronorubrum; species Natronorubrum halophilum. The sequence goes on along the minus strand of NZ_QQTY01000005.1, from coordinate 320,890 downwards.
GCGAACGACATTCCTGAGCACGAGCCCTATTCTTCGAAACTACAGGTACCGGAGGCGCTAACGTTCGATGACGTCCTCCTTCGACCGAAGGAGAGCCGTGTCGAACCCGACGACGCCGACCTGAGCTCGAACGTCTCGAAATCCGTCGAGGTTTCGGTGCCGATCCTCTCGGCGGCGATGGACACCGTCACCGAAAGTCGGATGGCAATCGCGATGGCCCGCCACGGCGGCCTCGGTGTCCTCCATCGCAACATGAACGTCGACGCGATGGTCGAGGAAATCGAGCGCGTCAAAACCGCCGACGAACTCATCATCCCCTTCGATTCGGTCGTCACCGCGGACCCCGACATGACCGTCCGCGAGGTCGACGAACGGATGGCTCGCCGGGGCGTCGGCGGCGCACCCGTCGTCAACACCAACGGCGAAGTCCTGGGAATCATTTCGAGTACGGACATCCGGCCCCACCTCGAGGTCAACGAGGACGATCCGGTTACGGAAGCGATGACTGACGAGGTCATCACGGCCCACGAGGACATCGACCCGCGCGATGCCTTCGAGTTGATGTACGACCACAAGATCGAGCGCGTGCCGGTCGTCGACGACGAGAACCTCCTCGTCGGTCTCGTGACGATGCAGGGCATTCTCCAGCGCCGCGAGTACAAGGAGGCCGTTCGCGACGAGGACGGACGTCTCACCTGCGGGGTCGCCGTCAGTCCGTTCGAGAGCGACCGTGCGCTCGCCGCCGACGAGGCCGGCGCGGACGTGTTGTTCATCGACACCGCTCACGCCCACAACATGAACGTCATCGATGGGGCGCGCGAGATCAAGGAGTCCGTCGAGGCCGACGTCGTCGTCGGCAACATCGGCACCCGCGAGGCGGCGGAAGAACTCGTCGAGTTCGCGGACGGTCTCAAAGTCGGTATCGGCCCGGGTTCGATCTGTACGACTCGCGTCGTCTCCGGGTCCGGAATGCCCCAGATCACCGCCGTCGCACAGGTAGCCGACGTCGCGAGAGAGTACGGCGTCCCGGTGATCGCCGACGGCGGCATTCGGTACTCGGGTGACGCGATCAAGGCGATCGCCGCGGGCGCGGACGCGGTCATGCTCGGTTCGTACTTCGCCGGCACGGAGGAAGCGCCGGGTCGCGTGATTACGATGAACGGCAAGAAGTACAAGCAGTACCGCGGGATGGGCTCCGTCGGCGCGATGAAATCCGGCGACAGCGATCGCTATCTCAAGGACGAACCAGACGAAGAAGACGAGTACGTCCCGGAGGGCGTCGAGGCCGCGACGCCGTACAAGGGGACGCTCAAATCCGAACTCCACCAGCTCGCGGGCGGCATGCAGTCCGGCATGGGATACGTCGGGGCCGAAACCATCCCCGAGTTCAAGGAGCGCTCGGAGTTCGTCCGCGTCTCCGCCGCCGGACAGGCCGAGAGCCACGCTCACGACGTCGTGATCACCGACGAGGCACCGAACTACTCGCCGGATAACTAGGCCGCGTCGCCGTCACTGCCCGCGGGTTCGACGTTTCACTCCGTTTCTGGGACGATCACGATCGAGACCGCTCGGAACCGAACTCGAGCTACGGGTCTACGGACGGGGTTTCGAACGCACCTTCGTCGATTTCGGGGTCGTACTCCTCGAGCGCGGTTCGGACGAGTTCGAACACGGCCTGTTTGCTCCAGCGTGCGGTGTTGATGTGGAGGTCGTAGAACTCGCGGTCGTCGATGTCGATGTCGTAGTACGACTGGTAACGGCCGGCTTCGCTGACCTCGCGGACCCGCATCTCGGCTTCGGTTTCGATGCGATCCTCGATTCGATCGAGGCGGACGTCCTCCGGCGCGTCGAGCCAGATCCGAAGATCGGCGCGCTCGCCGGCGAGCCAGCCGGCGAGTCGAGACTCGAGGATGAACGGCTTGTTCGCCATCCCCCACTCCTCGGCGATGAACTGCAGTCGCTGATCGAGCGCGCGGTCGATCTCGTCAGATTCGTCGGCCTTCGCGGTCAGCTGGTTGAGGCTCATCTCCCGCTCGTCCGCGAGTTCGCGGAAGATATCGCCGCCCGAAACGTACGGACACCCCATCGCTTCGCTGAGACGCTCACACAGCGTCGTCGCCCCACAGCCCGGCGGGCCGGAGACGGTGAGAAAAAGCGTCGTCTCGATCTCGGTCGTTGACCGCTCGTTCGTGGACATATACGGAACTCTCAGTTCGAGATGAAAAAATATCCGACTGACGGCTCGAGTGGGTTTCGCGTACAGTTCTCAAAGCCGGGTGGAAACAGTTCACACCGGTAGAAACGGACCACACTACATTTCGAAAGCGTCGAGCACTGTCCGGTTCGCTCCGTTCAGAAACCGCTACTCGACGTACCGATACTTCCGCTCGCCCATTCGTCCCCAGCCGTCGAAAACGAACTCCGATTCGGGCGACGTGAACTCCTCGACGTCGACGTCCATGTCGTGGTTGTGCACGTCGTGGATCTCCTCGTAGTCGTCCCAACTCATGTCGTAGCGGCTCTCGAGTTGCTCGTCGACGTTCAGCGCCTCGATTTCCGCCTCCCAGCCGTCCTGAATCGTTTCCGCGTGCCCCTCCGCCTGGGCACCGGAGCCGTAGGAGCCGACGAGGAGTTTGCTCCCGGTGAGATCGAGGTCGTTCTCGAGGCCGTGTTTCAGCGCGCTCACGCGGGCGACGTGGACCGAGCCGGTGTACCAGTTGCCGACCTCTCGAGAGAGCGTGAGCGTCGGATCGATCGTCGCCTCGTACCACTCCTGGTACGTATCGGTCTCTTTGAGTTTGTCCATGTACTCCCGAAGCGCGTTGTGAAACGCCTCGTCGTCATCGAACGCTTCCGCACGGGGTTGGCGGCCGATCTCTTCGGCGAGGTCGTCTTCGATGCTAGTGTCTCGAATCATGTGCCGGTAGACCAACAGTCCCGCCTTGCGCACCATCCCCGGGAACGGGGTGTGGAACGGAATGTAGGCGTACTGGTCGGGATGGCTGTCGCCGGCGACGCTCTCGAAGTCCGCGAGCGCCTCGCGCATGCGGGCGAGATACACTTGCACGGAGCGTTTGCCGTCGACGGAGGGGAACTGCTGATTCGGCTTGAGGAAGTCGGTTTCGTCGGCCGACCCGTAGCCCTGCTCGGTCGAGAGTTCGACCAGATCGGGATCCTCGCTGATAAGCATCGCAACGGCACCGGCACCCTGGGTCGCCTCGCCGGCGTCGCCGCGAGCGTACAGCGCCGTGTCGGTGGCGATTACCAGCGCCGAGCGACCGCGGTTTCGACCCGCACGGATCCAGTTGTACGCGTCGTCTAAGCTCTGGGTCCCCGCGATACAGGCGAACTTCCGCTCGCCCTTGTTCGCGTGGTGGAAATCCTCGCCGTAGACCTGCTCGAGACAGCCGGCGACGTACGTCGAAACCGGCTTCGAGTTGTCGAAGGCGCTCTCGGTCGCGACGTCGATTCGACCGATGTCGTCGGGTTCGAGGCCCTTGCGTTCCATCAACCGGTGGGCGGCGTTTGCGCCCATCGTGACGATGTCCTCGTAGCTGTCGGGGAACGAACTGGCGTTCAGGCCGAGTCCTTTCGTGTACTTCTCGGGGTCCTCGCCCTGCGCCGGAGCGAACGTCCCGGGGAGGTCGAGTTTGAGGTTCCCAGTCCAGATTTCGATGGCGTCGATACCGACTGCAGTCATGTGTCGTATGTACTGGCCCGGATATATGATATTGTCGTTCGATGTTTCGACGGCTGTCGATCCCCACGACTACTTCGCGGCGTGAAACGAGCGGAACGCTGCCGGTTTCGACCTCGCCCCTCATCCGGTGGGTTCGTTTCGGGAGTTCGCTCGAGGGGGCGCTCCACGAGTGGGTCGTTCTCAGAAGGGTGTGGCTTACTATGTGGCGTGGCGGAGACCGTCCGACCGGAAATGGGACTCGCGGAAGATCGGCTCAGGAACGCCGTCGTCGGAGACGAATCCGTGTTGGTTCTTACGTCCGGGAGGCTCCTCGAGGACGTCGTTCGAGGCCGGGCAGCTATCGGACTTACCGACCGACGACTGCTGTGTGTCTCGGAAACGGGCGAGTTCGTCGATATCAACACCGACTACGTGTGTTCGATTCGAAGTCGGCGCCAGCGGAGCATTCAGTATCGGCCCACGGGCGGGGAAAATCACCTCGGACGCCTCGCGGGCGGTGCCCTCCTCCTGGGTGCCCTCGCGGTACTCAGTTTCTCCCTGTCGAGCGCCGACCCGTTTCAGGGTATCGTGACGATCGCGCTCGCCGTCGTCACCGCCGCGGTCGCCGTGTCGGTCGAAAGCGTGCGCAAACGGCCCGGCGTCGGACGAGCGCGCGAATCGATATTCGTCGGCGGGGGCACCCTCGCGCTGTTCGGACTCGCCGGCATCGGGCTCCTTGCGACGAGCGTGTACGCTCCACTGTTCGTCCTCGGAACGATCGGTGGTGTGGGGCTCGGTCGCTACGCCGTTCGACACCGCGGGACGCTCGACGAGATCCCGCTTCGCCGACATCGCGAAACTCTCCTCGAGATTCACACCGCCGACGGCGAGACCGTCCACATCGTCGTGGCTGCCGACTCGGAACTCGAGGGCGAACTCAGCACGCATCTCTATCGGGATCGGTCCGAGTCCGTCGCCCCGCCGGTGATCCGATCGCCCTCGAGGTAGCTCTTCGAGTCGGGTAGCGCCCACCTTCGTTCGGGGGTACGATAGCCGTCGCCACCGGGCAACACGAATGCGACCGCGGTTCGACGGCCAGCACCGGGGCCGTCAGTCAGAAATGAACTTGTTATCCCGCCAGTTGACGCCACCCTGACCCGAGTTGTGGTCTCGAGGGCCTTCGACGACTTCGATGTCGGCCGGCCGGGGCTCGCCTTCGACGATTCGGGTCGCCTCGAGATCGCCGTCGCGTTCCGAAATCGCCGTCAGCGTCCCCTTCTCCGCGGCTTCGGCGATGCCACAGAGGACGAGGAACATCTGGTACTGGAGCAACGAGTTCTGCAGGACGGTTTCGCGATCGCCCTTGAATGCGGCGAACTCGACGAGTTCGGACTCGATTTCGTCCTCTTCGTCCTCGTCCCAGCGGAACGAGTTTCGTCGTTCGTCCGGGTCCTCCTCGTAAACCCGGTTTTCGGTGACGCTCGCTTTGAGCTGAGCCGTCGGGGTGTACTTGCTGACCGACTCGTCTTCGGCGACGGCTTTGAGGATGAGTGTGTTATTTCGCCGCGTGATCTCCACGTCGGTGACGCCATCCGGATACGTCGCCTCGTCGATATGGGTGCGAAGGTCTTCGAGGGGCAGTTCGAGGGTTGAATGCAGTCGATATACGTGTCTGGATTCCTCTGTTGACATAGTGGGAAGGTGTGCGGCGACAGTCGCTGGGTTCCTAGTACGAGCGGGTGACTTATATGATCTGCTATTGAATACGTGGCGATGTGTTCGGATAAATTTAACGTCGTTTCTAGCTGTCGTCTGGTGTTGCGTTGAGCGTCTCGGCCAGTTCGCCGCGTTCTTCCAACTCCTCGAGAATGTCTGAACCGCCGACGAATTCGCCGTCGACGAACGTCTGGGGGGTCGTCTCCCAGCCGCTGTGGGAGTTGAGCGCGACGCGGAACTCGTCGAGCGAGTCGAGGACGTCGACGGTCTCGAACTCGTCGCGGTGCTGGTCGATCAGACCGAGGGCCTTGCGGGAGTACCCACACTGAGGCATCAACTCGGTCCCTTTCATGAAGAGAACGACCTCGTTCTCCGCGATCGCTTCGTCGACCTGCTCGTCGACCTCGTCCTGATCGAGACCCTGGTTCGGTGGGAAGTCCATGTCTATGCATACGTTGTCGAACGGGGATATGCCTTGCGTCATCACGGCTCGCTCGGAGCGGAGAGCGGAGGCGGTAGTCGCGACGCCGGCTGGAAGCGGTGGCGAGGACGAATCTCGGATGGAGCGGGTTTCGGCATCGGCCCGCGACGGAGGGCCCTAGGCCGGATCGAGCCTGATGATTCGATCGTCGTTCGCGCTCGGGAACTCGCCGCTCGCTCGACCGTCCCGATTCGACGTGAGCAGGTACAGCGAGCCGTCGGGGCCGGATTCGACGTGTCGAAGGCGGCCGAACTCCCCCTCGAACAGCGTGTGCGCCGTGGCGGTAAACCGGTCGTCGAGCCACGCGGCGTCGTAGCGAACGCCGTCGTCGTCCTCGAGCTCTTCGTTTCCGCTTCCGAGACGGAGCGTAACGACGACCAGGGCATTGGAAGCGAGTCCACAGACGAGGATGCGGTTCTCCCACGGCTCGATCGCACGCCCGTCGTAGAACGCGAGGCCGGATGGCCCCCACGTCGTCTCGGGGCCGGTGTTGACCACCGGGGGTATCGCGTCATCGTACTCGTCGTAACCGCCGTAATTGGGATCGTCCGGGCCGCCGCGAACGATATCCCAGCCGTAGTTTCCGCCCGCCCGGAGGATCGAGATCTCGTCTCGAGCGCTCGGCCCGTGTTCGGCGAGTATCGGCGTTCCCTGCGGGGTAAAGTCGATGCCCTGTGGATTTCGGTGGCCGAGCGTGTACGTCCGCGCGTCACCGCCGTCGCCCCAGTCGACGGGTTCCGAAACGGGGTCGCCGTCGGCCGTAACGCGAAGGACCGCACCGGCACGCGCGCCGGGATCTTGCGTGAGCGCGGGGTCCTCGGCGTCGCCGGTCAGCACCCAGAGCGTTCCCTCGGGGCCGAACGTGATTCGACCGCCGTTGTGTATCGTCGCCCCGGGAATTCCGTCGAGAACGGTCTCGAGGGTATCCGACTCGAGATCGTAGCTGACGACTCGGTTCCCGATCTCGCCGTCGTCGGCCGTGTAGTAGACGAACAGCTCCGGTCGGTCGGGGTACGCCGGATGGACCGCAATCCCCAGGGTACCGCCCTCTCCGGGTGCTGCCCGGTCCGGGAGCGACGAGCCCTCGAGGATCACGTCGCCATCGTCGGGACCGAAATCGGCGTCTTCGGCCAGCGCTGACGCGTCGAATCGGCGCACGCCGCCGTCGCGCTCGGTGAGGTAGGCGTCGTCGCCGGCGAACGCGAGGTCCCACGGGATCTCGAGACCGGCGACCGCCGTCGTCGAGGCGACGTCGTCCTCGGAGGGGGCTCCTTCGGCGGGTCGCCACTCGGGTTCGGTCCAGTCGTCGTCCGGTCGCTCCGCGGGCGTCGCAAGCTCCACCCCGTCGGGTTCGGAGGGGCCGAGACAACCGGCAACGGCGATCGAGAGGCCGAGCGACGCGAGGACGCGTCGCCGCGTTGGCGAAACCATACTCGAGGGGACGGACTGACAACGGGAATGTACTTCGGTCGGTGCGAACGGTTCGACGAGCGGCGAATCAGTCGGTCACCGCGGCGGATGAACCGCGCTCGGCACCACCGGTCGCCAGAATCTCCGGGTATGTGCGCCGATGAACATCCCTCGTCGACGGCCAGTAAGCGGACCACCGAGGTGGGGGACTCGAGGGGACCGTCCTTCCTCGCGGGGTGAACTGCGTGAACGTCGACGGTAGGAACGGGTTTCCAACGCCTTTAGGCGGGATAGCTATCCAACAGCGTATCGTACGCTCAGATCTGTGGTGCTGGAACAGACGGACGCCTTTCGGGTGCTCGCAAGTGCCGATCGGCAGCTCGTGCTTCACGAGTTACTCGCTCTCGGTCGCGACGAATCGATGTCCGTCACCACCCTCTCCGAACGGGTCGCCTCCCGACGAAACGGCATCTCGCCCGAAAAGATCAGCGTGGGAAAGACGGATCGCGCGCAGGTCCGACTCGTCCACCTTCATTTCCCCCAGCTACTGTCCCGCGATATTATCTCGGTCGACTGGGACGACAACGAGGTGTCGCTGACCGACGACGAGAACGTGGAGACGCTCCTCGAGGCCGCCGAGGAACTCGAACGGTGGCCGCCGGAGGATCGGTTGACCGGCTGATCGCTCTACGGTTCTTCGCCTTCGAACGGCACGAGCTGCAGCTCCGTCGCTCGAACAGTCCGTCGAACCCGCGACGAGCGACGACGCGTCAGTCTGCAGTTGGCGTCGTCGTCAGGACGTCGAGTTTTTCGGCGGCGTACCCGAAGACGTCACGGTAGCCGTTCGGAGACATCAACACCGGATAGAATGGCTCCTCGGCGACTTGCGTCTCACCGTCGGCGGCCGCGAAGGGGTCGCCGGCTTCGACCACGGCGAAGTTTTCGACGAAGACCTCGTAGGTGCTCGCCTGCTCTTTGCCGATGACGTCGGTGAGTCGGTAGACGGGCAGATCCCGACCAACCGTATCGCCGGGCAACGCATCCACGGCCGTCAGGAACGTTCGAGTCAACCGGTCGGCGTTCTGGGCGGCCGTCTCCGATCCCTGCATTCCGCACTCGACTTCGATCGTCTCGACTTCGGAGAAGAGCCGTCCCTCCGCGAAGTTACTCGTCTCGACCATCGCCGCGACCGGAAGCTGTGGCACCACCGTCTTCGCCGTCTCGGTGACGTTGTTAACGATCGCGAAGGGCTCGGCGTGACTCTGGGTCGAATGCATCGAGAAGGTGAGACAGTCCTCGAGCTCGTCGACGAGCCGGGCTGCGAGCTGACCTTCGTGGGTCGCTACGTCCGGAGCGCCCGGGAACGCACGGTTGAGATCTTCATCGACGAACCGCACCTGTCGCTCGAGGGCCTCCTCGTTGGCGACGATGAGCTTGACGGGCCGCTCGACGGTCGGGCGTTCGTCGAGCAACCGCTCGACGGCCCGGACGCCACAGGGTTCGTCCCCGTGGATCCCCGCCACGACTGCGAGTTCCGGCGTTCCCGATCCAAGCTGTGCAACTCTCATTGTCGAATAGTGGGACTCCGACGTCAAAGGCGATTCGGTCTCTCACGAATCCAGGTATTCTGATAGAGCGTGAATGACGCACAATACCACGGGACTCCGTTCCAGTGAAGCGCTGTTCGATCGCCGACCGGGGACGAACTGTCACTCCGAGAGCGTCTCCGCGTACTCGAAATCGACCGCTCGAACGGGCGGTTGCTCTCTATCAAGCGGAATTCGCCAGCCGTCGACTCGGGACGGGTCCTCGAGTGCGTTCGTGATCGCGGTTCGGACCTCGAGCAGGTCGACGCCGTAGTAGTCTCGAGGAACGTCCTGAAGATACTGAAGCGCGGTCCGGAAGAGCGATTGCATGCCGTCATCGTTCGCGAAATCGACGCGTTTGTACGCGCCGGCGGCGACCTGAACCATCCCGTGGCAGAAGGCGCTTTCGGCGGTTCCCCGGCCGTAGTTGTACCACTCCGTCTCGAAACAGTCGTGGCTCTCGTGGTACGCGCCGGCGTTGAACAACCTGACACCGTGAACCGTCGCGCGCCGGAGCGTCGCGTGCTCCCAGCGCCCGTCTGCGGCCAGCCACCCCGTCGGATTCTCGGTTTCGGGAGGCGGCGCGACGGTCGGATCGCTGGTGTGGTCGTCCATGGGCTGTGGAGTAGTCCGTGTATACCGTCGGACGGAGCGAGTGAGAGTCTTTCGCCGAACGTCGCGGCGAACGCCTCGGCGTCCCGCAGACGAACCACTGCTGTCGCGGGGGTCCACGGCTCCGTCCCCTCGTCTTCGTTGGTTATCTCCGAGCACGACCGGCTCGAGCGACCGTCAAACTCGAATGCTGCCCGGTATCGTACAGCCGGTCGAACATCAGATTATTTACGTTTGTACGATCAGGAAAACTAACTGGATGCGATACCCCAACTGGCGATGTCGGCACTGCGGGGCGCGACTCTACGAGCACGTTAACGGCGGATATCTGTGTTTGAACTGTGAACGGCGATACGCCGCCGACTTCGCGGAGTACGCGGCCTGAAGCTGCGGGCCCAACGGTATAGGACGCGACGCGCAAACGACGGTGTATGGAGACACGCTGGGTAACCGTCGACGGTGTCAACCTCCCGCTGCCCGAAACGTGCACCGCCGACGAGATTCGATCGGCCCTACACAAGCCCGACGACGCGGCACTGATCGCGGTGACGGGCGACCTCGTTTCGGTCGTCCACGAGGAGGAGCGCCCGCTTGCGGAGATGGTCGCCGGCTGTGCTGACGCGTACTACTTCAAACGGCCGTCGGAAGCCGCTCGGAACGACGTTCTCGCCGCCCCGGAAATCGAGACGGCGCTGACGGACCCGACGACGGACGAAACCACCTTTCGGCTGCCGGGCATCGATCACTGAGGGTCCGTTTTCGACGAGAGAGACATACGGTTTCGGCGTGGATTCACGATCCGTTTCGCCCGCGGTCGAATCCGCGGCCGCAGTTTCTGATCCGGATCGTTTCGGCAGTATGGCTGTCACTTAAATAGTAGTCGTTCGCGTTGCGAATGCGGCCACGGGACGCCTTCGTAACAGGAAGTGGTTACGCCTCACCGAAAGCTATATTCGCGAAGGATCAGACGTAGTATCTATGACGATACAACGACGAGCGTACATCGCGACGGTCGGCGGCGGCGTCGTAGCCGGTCTCGCCGGCTGTACGACACTGGGTGGCGACAACGATGACGAAGCGGGGATCAGCGGTGAAACGCTCACCCTGACCACGACAACGAGCACCTACCAGACGGGTCTTCTCGACGAACTCAACGCTCCCTTCCAAGATCGGTACGGCGTTACCGTCGAAGCCATCCCGAAGGGGACCGGTGATGCACTCGAGACCGCTCGAAACGGCGACTCCGACGCGGTGATGGTTCACGCCCGCTCGCTCGAGGACGAGTTCATGGAAGACGGCTACGGCGTCAACCGCCGTGATCTGATGTTCAACGACTTCGTCATCGTCGGGGGACCCGACGACCCCGCATCGATCGCGGGCAGCGACGACGCGGCCGCTGCGTTCGCCGCCATCGCCGATTCAGAATCGATGTTCTTTTCTCGCGGCGATAACTCGGGGACGCACACGAAGGAACTCGAGATCTGGGACGAAGCTGGGTTCGACGTCGAGTCGGCCGGTGAGTGGTATAACGACAGCGGTGGCGGAATGGGGGAGATTCTGAATGTGGCCAATGAACGGGAAGCGTGCACGTTGGCCGACCGCGGAACGTATCTGTCCATGCGGAGTAATATCGACCTCGAGATTCTCGTCCAAGGCCCCGTCGAAGGGGGACCCGAACTCCTCGCGAACCCGTACGGGATCGTCGCGGTCAACCCCGCGGTTCACGACCACGTGAACTACGATCTCTCGATGGCGTACATCGGCTATCTCACGAGCGTCGAAGGACAGGAAATCATCGAGAATTACACGGTCGAAGGCGAGCAGCTGTTCTTCGCCAAGGCGTTGGCGGAAGACCCCAACTTCCAGCAGTACGTTCCGGCCGGGTGGCAGAGTTCGGACGGTGACGACTAACGGACACGAGGATGCCACTCGAAATCAGTCCGCTGACGCCGTTGTTGCTCGAGGTTCCATTCGAGTGGAACTACATTCGAAGTATCATCCGCGTCTCGCTGTACGTGAGTCTCGTCGCGGTGACGTTGAGCACGCTGTGTAGCCTCCCGGTCGCACTCTTCGTCGGATTCAAGGACTTCCGCGGGAAGGCGCTGCTCACGTCGATCATCAACACCGGCATGGGATTTCCGAGCGTCGTCGTCGGACTCGCCGTCTTGTTCGCGGTGTCCAATCAGGGACCGCTCGGGTCGCTCGAACTCGTGTTCACCCCAGAAGCGATGATCATGTCGCAGTTCGTGCTCGCAACGCCGGTTATCGCCGGCGTCAGCCTCGCCGCGGTGAGCAGCGTCGAACGAAACGTCCGCGACGCGGCGTTTGCGATGGGTGGGACGCGACTCGACGTCGCCCTGGTGACGATCAAGGAGGCTCGATACGGGATCGCGACGGCAGTGCTCGCGGGCTTCGGACGCGCGATCAGCGAAGTCGGGTCCGTCCTCATCGTCGGCGGGAACATCGCCGGCGCGGACGGAACCTCGAGGACGCGAACGCTCACCACTGCGATCCAACTGGAGGCCCAACAGGGGCGGTACGAAACGGCGATGATTCTCGGCGGGATTCTCGTCGTCCTCGTGTTGCTCGTCAACGCGATCGTGGTTCGATTGGGAAGCGACGACGGGGGCTACCGATGACGCTCGAGGCGAGAGCCGTCCATCACGGGTACGAGAACGAATCCGTCTTCGAAGGCGTTTCCCTGTCGGTACCGCCCGGTGAGGTCGTCGCGGTCATCGGTCCGTCCGGGGTCGGGAAATCGACGCTGCTCCGATTACTCGCGCTCTTCGACGCCCCGGACCGCGGTTCGATCGAGTACGACGGCTCCGACGTCTGGCGGCTATCGGAACAGTCCCGACTCGAGTTCCGCCGCCGCATCGGCATGGTCTTTCAGGACGCGAGCCTCTTCGACGCGAGCGTTCGTCGGAACGCCGAGTACGGCTTACGGGTCCGTCAACCGTGGACCGACCGTCTTCGTCGGGAGCTCTCGAGTATCGTCGGCCGAACCAACGGGACTGGCGACGCGATCGACGCGCTCGATACCGTTGGCTTACGGGAGCGGGCCGATCAAGACGCCTCCTCGCTCTCGGGCGGCGAGGCACAGCGGGTCGCGTTCGCCCGCGCGCTAGCGTACGAACCCGATTATCTCCTCCTCGACGAACCGACGTCGGATCTCGATCCGCGAAACACGGCTGTCATCGAAGACGCCGTTCGCGAGGCGAGAGATCGCGGAATCGGCGTCGTTATCGCGACGCACGACATGCACCAGGCCGAACGGATCGCGGATCGAGTAGCGGTACTGCTCGGGAACGAGATCCTCGAGGTCGGAGCCACCGAGACGGTCTTCGAAGATCCCGCCGACGAACGGACCCGGAAGTTTATCGACGGTGAACTGATATACTGATCGTGTCGTTCGACACCATCCGGGCTGACCACATCGTGTGACCGTCCTCACGTACCGCTCCAGGGAGACAACATGACGATAGAAAAGGAATACAGCACGAAGCTCTCGGTCGAGGGCGTCACGATCGGTCAGCGCGACATCGAGATGCTCGACGCGATCGACCGGTACGGATCGATGCACAAGGCGGCCGACGAACTGGGACGATCGTACGCGCGGCTTCAGAACCGCGTCGTCGAAATCGAAGACGCCGTCGGACCGATCACGGAGCGACAGCGAGGCGGAAGCGGTGGCGGCGGGACCGAACTCACGCAGACGGCACGGGAATTGCGCCAGCAGTTCGATCGTCACGAGGCCGAACTCGACGGCGTCGCACGGGTCACGGAGTCGGTCTTTACGGGGACCATTCGAGACCGAACGGGGGAACTCGCGACCGTCGAGACGGGTCTCGGACCGATTTTGGCCCTGGTCCCCGAGGGCGCGAGCGACGTCCAGGTTACCGTTCGCTCCGACGCAGTCGTCCTGACGGATCCGGACGAGACGCCGCAGGCGGACGGCACCAGTCTCCGGAACCAGTTCACCGGGACCGTCGAGCGACTCGAGCCCGGCGACGCGATCACCAGAGTGACGATCCGGCTCGCGGCGGACGTCACGATCCAGGCGCTGATCACGAACGCCAGTTCGGACCGGTTAGCGCTCGAGCCGGGGCGGTCGATCACCGCATCGTTCAAAGCGACGGCTGCGAGAGCGATTCGGATCGGCTCACGGGACTAAGCGGTCGTTTTGCGCGGCTCTGCCGACGAATCGAGTAACCGAGTTGCTCGAGGATGGAGGCCGACAAAGTGTCGCGTATGTCGTGCTCCGTCCGGGGTTTGAACGACGCGAAGACGTGCTCGCTACGCTGCGCGCGACTGGTCTCATTCAAATCCTCGGTCATCGGCTCGAAAGGCCGAAATGATTGGCCGGGCTACACCAACGGAACGAGCACCTTCGGCGCTTTCAATCGGGCCTCCGTTTTATTTCAACAAAATTATTATCAATGGTTGAATTGAGTACCAGTCCATGTCGGACCAATCGGATTCTGAAACAGGTGGTCCAGCGGAGTGGTGGAACGGCGTATACGAAAGCGAAATCGCCCCTCCCTGGGATATTGGCAAGCCACAGCCAGCTCTCGTGAACGCCGTTGGGAGTGACGGATTATCCGGTCGCGTCCTTGATGTTGGATGCGGAACTGGAACACATGCACTCTGGGCAGCAACCGAGGGACACACAGCCGTGGGCATAGATTTCTCCAAAAAAGGAATCGAGCAAGCACGGAAGAACGCCGAAGAACGGGGCCTCAATGCGACGTTCCGAGTCGCAAATGCACTGGACTTTCCCAACGATATCGGAACGTTCGATACCGTGCTGGACAGTGGTCTGTTCCACGCGTTCCAGAGTGAAGAGCGCGAGGACTACGCTTGCGAACTCGCCAGTATCGTCTCGATGGGGGGTCGTGTGTTCCTTGTCGGATTTGCTGCAGGTGCTCCAGCGGATGGAGGACCGAACCCGCTCACTCCTGATGACGTATCCACCGCCTTTGCAATAGAGTGGAACGTCCTGGAAACGCGGGAAGTAACGTTCGAGACGCGCGAAACCTCGTTTCCAGGTTTACTCGCGATTGTCGAGCGAGTCTGAGCGGTGGTGACCGGCATGCACTTTAGTCTGTCAGCGCGTTCACCTACTCCAAGGCGAAATAAACTTCAACTTCTACAGAGCGAAGTTCAGCATCTAAATTGGCGTCATCACGTGTATTCCCATGCGTTTGCTTGTTCCAAGTCATCAAATGTCATCTCAGTCTTTTCATGAGAGGAGTATCATCTGTGACCGATACGCACCTTATGTGCAGCATAGCTCCGGAACATCATTTACAGCTGTACAATCGACAGTAAGTTTGCACTCATTTAACCCGTAAAGTGGGTTTATGTTCATTCTATGTTATGTGTGAAAACTGCGAGACGGCGAAGCCGTCTTAGTGCTTCATCTGGGATTTGAACGACGCGAAGACGATCCCGCTCGCTTCGCTCGCGGGCCGGTACCTCTCCGATTCAAATTCCAGAGCGTCCGCTTTTTGCTCACTTCGTTCGCAAAAATGCTCCGTCTGGGATTTGAACCCAGGTCATCGGCTCGAAAGGCCGAAATGATTGGCCGGGCTACACCAACGGAGCGTTCACTGCGTTCTCACCCCGTGCCTCGACGGACCTGCCCATCTCGCCACCGGAGCGCGTGTCGAACGCATTAGCTGATTGCGGGGGGCTAGTAAAAAACGTTCCGTTCCGCTCCCGTAGTGGCACGCCCTGACGTGCTCAAGTCGCCGCCAGATCGCAGTTTCATTTGTTCTCGGACGCTCGAGTCGGTCACCACCACTCCGTTTCTCGTTCGATCTGTCCGTCAGCAGGCTACGAAACGGCCTCGGGACAGCGCGATATCCGATAGTCGACGCGATGAACTCCAAGTACCACCGTCACCTCAACGCTTTTGATGCCGCGATACGAGCTATCTCGCATGAAATACGTTCGATTCCGCGATCCGGCCGGTGCCGTCCGCCGCGGCGAGTTCGAAAGCGGCCACGTTCACTTCGCGAACGAGAGCTACCGCCTCGAGGACGACGACATCGACGTCTTGCCGCCCTGCGAGCCCTCGAAGATCGTCTGTATCGGCCGCAACTACGCCGACCACGCCGACGAGATGGGGAACGACGTGCCGGACCGGCCGCTGCTCTTCTTGAAGCCGCCGAACGCGCTCGCCGGTCACGGCGACACCGTCACCGCACCCGCGGGGAAAGAACGGATCGACCACGAGGCGGAACTCGGCGTCGTTATCGGCGAACAGTGCCGCCACGTCCCCGAATCCGAGGCGATGGACGTCGTCGAAGGGTTCACCTGCGTGAACGACGTCTCGAATCGCGACGACCAGCAGGAAGAACAGAACTGGATCCGCGGCAAGGCGTTCGACGGCTCCGCGCCGATCGGTCCGCTGCTCGCGACGCCCGACGAGGTGCCCGACGACGCGTTCGTCCGCTCGAGAGTCAACGGCAACCTGAAACAGGACGGCTCGCTCGAGCAACTCATCTTCCCCATCCCGGAACTCATCGCCGAGATCACGACGTACATGACCCTCGAGCCGGGCGACGTGATCGCCACCGGTACCCCCGAAGGCGTCGGTCCGCTCTCCGACGGCGACGAGGTCGAGATCGAGGTCGAAGGCGTCGGGACGCTGTCCCACTCGATCCGCCGTCCCTGATCGGCCCGCTTTCGGCTCCGTCTCCGACACCATCGCCGGCCGCCCACCAGTCCCGACCGACTCGAACCGAACCGCTTTCCCCGCGTTCGAGCGAACGCGACCGTATGACCGTTCGATTCGGCGCGGTGGCCGTCGACTGGTTCGGGCTCGCGAGCGTTCGGCTCGAGGGCCAGACCGGGGCCGTCATCTACGCGGATCCGGGTCCGGAAGCGTACGGCGTGCTCGAGGGCTACGAGCCGCGGGACGGCGATCTGATTCTCGTCAGCCACGGCCACCACTACGATCCCGACTCGATTCGGCGGGTGGCCCACGAGGACGCCATCGTCGTCGTCCACGAGTCGATCGACGCCCGCGAGATCGATCGGGTGGACGAACAGCCGGAGGAACTCCCCTACGAAGTCGAGCGCGTCCGCGCGGACGAGTCGTTCGTCCTCGGGCCGCTGGACCTGTTCACGACGCCCGCGTACAACGATCCCGAAGGACCACACGTCGACGAGCACGGGGAACCGCACCACCCCGAGGGACAGGGCTGTGGTTTCGCGGTCACCGTCGACGGCGTTTCGGCGTTCTGGCCCGGCGACACCGACGCACTCCCGTTCCACGAGGAGATGCGCATCGACCTGTTCCTCCCGCCGATCGGCGGCACGTTCACGATGGATCGCCACGAGGCCGCCGCGCTCGCCGAGCGGATCGAACCGGATCTCGTGTTGCCGGTCCACTACGACACTTTCGAGGCGATCGAGACCGACGCGGACGCGTTCGTCGTCGACGTCGCGAACCGTAACGTGCCGGTGGTCCTCGACGAACGGTAGTGAACACACCCGTTCACTCGGGGGCGAATCCGTGGACATAAGTCGCGGCTCCCGTACTCACTGATATCCGCTATGCAAACTATTCGCACACCTACACGTTTGAGGCGCGGACGGACGAGCGATCAATCGAGACCGACGGGAGCGGAGCCGGTAGCGGGTGAGCGACGTGGGCGGTAGGACGGAACCCAAAACCGAAACTACCGAATCCGATCTCACGTATCCCTCGTCGGGTTGGACGGGCTTTTTCAGGAATCACTTCGGGCCGTCGATGCTCTGGGCGCTGATCGGCATCGGCGGCAGTCACATCGTCATCGCGCCGACGATGGGTGCGACGTTCGGGCTGGTCGCCATCTGGATGTTCGGTCTCATCTACGCCGCGAAGTACGGCGCGTGGGAACTCGGCATCCGCTACAACTACGGGATGGGTGCGAACCCGATCGAGGCCTACCGCGACCTGCCGGGTCCGAAGAACTGGGCGCTCTGGCTGACGATCGCCGTCTTCACGGGCATGTACACGTTCATCACGGCCAGCGTCGGCATGAACTCCGCGGCGTTCGTCGCCGCGCTCACCCCCGAATGGTTCACCGCCCCGTGGGCGTACGTCGTCTTCGTCGGCGGCGCCGGCGCGCTCGTGCTGGTCTCCCGCTACAGCCTGCTCGAGAAGGCGCTCATCGGGTTCACCGTCGCCGTCGGGGCCCTGGTCCTGCTCGGCGTGCTCGTCGGCCCGCCGTCGCCGGAGCGGATCGCGGAGACGGCGTTCGCCGTGCCCGATCTCACCGGGCCGGCGTTCGTCGCGCTGTTCGCCGCCGCGGCCGGCTTCGCCCCGACCGGCCTCAGCACGAGCATCCTGATCGGCAGCTGGAGCATGGCCAAGGAGGAAGGCGCCGGTGAACTCCGGTCGAAGGGACTGGATCCGAACGACCCGGCCTACCACGACTACATCCGCGCGTGGATCAGGACCGGTCGGCGGGATTTCAACATCGGCTACGCGTTCAGCTTCGTCCTGATCGTCTCGATGGTGATCCTGGCGACGAACGTCCTCTACCCGAACCCGCCGACGGACGACAACCTCGCGTTCGCGATCGGCAGTATCCTGAGCGACTCCTTCGGCGAGTGGTCGTACTACGCCGTACTGATCGGCGCTTTCGCGGCGCTGTACTCGACGGTCATCACGCTACTGGACGGTGCGGCCCGGGCGACCGGCGACATCCTGCCGATGGCCCTCGAGGACGACAGCATCGATAGCGAACGCGTCCGAAAGCTCGTGGTCGTCGGTGTCGTCGGCGTCAGCAGCGCGATGGTGCTCGCGCTCGGCACCGTTCCGGTGACGCTGTTGCTCTACGTCGCCGCCGTACTCGCGGTCACGGAGATCTTCTTCTATCCGGCCAACTGGTACGTCGTCGAGAAACACCTGCCCGAGCCGTTCCGGCCGTCTCGAGCCTGGCACGCCTACTACGTCGTGAGCCTCGCGCTCGTCCTCGCCTTCGGGGCGATGGGCGCTACGCTCCGCCTCGGCGTCATCGGCTGACGTCGATTCCCGCTTCGACGGCCGTTCGTCTCCGTCGCGTTCGATCGAAACGCGTTCGATATTCGATATCTCCAAAGCGTTAGTGTCGCCGCCGACGACTCCTGGCATATGGACGGGAATCGTCGCTCGAGTCGGGATGGGGGTGAATCCTACTGTTCGAACTGTGGCACCGAACTCGAGCCATCGATGAACTACTGTCCGAACTGCGGGACCGCGAGCGGACGGTCCACCGCGCGGTCTCGAATCGGGAGCCCCGGAGGTGCGACGACCGCGGAATCGAGAGCGAGGGATGCGGACGGTGGCGCGACCGACCGCGACGTCCTCGAGTACCGAATCGTGACGGCCGCGCGAGACGGCTGGGGGCTCGAGCACGACTTCGGCGATCACGCGGTCATGGTGCGACGGACCGTCGGCAGTATGAACGAACACCTGGTGGTCGCCCTGATCACCATCTGGTTCACGGGCGGACTCGGCAACGTGCTGTACGGCGCGTATCGTTACTTCGGGGACGCAGAGCGAATCGTGTTGCAGGCCGACGGCGTCGAGCGAAGCGACGCGGACGGCGGTGAATCGATCGGGTCGGCGATTCTCTGGCGGGCGACCGCGGCGTTCTGCTGGCTCGTCGCGGCGGGTATCGCCGTCGCCGGCGTCTACGTCGGGCTCGCGGCCGCGAGTTACGTGTTGTTCGCCCTCGCGTTCGTCTTCGCCGCGATGGGTGTGAGCGTCCTCCCGTCGGTCAAACGTCGCGTTGAGAACCGCCACTCGGTGACGACCAACGGGCGGACGCATTCGGTGGACGAGCGAACCGTCAGCGCCTACGACAGGCCGTGTTCGGCGTGTACCGACCCCGTCGGTCACGGTCTCGAGCGAACGTATCGCGAGGAATTTTGCGTACTCGGCGTCCCGCTGACGGCGTCGGAGGGGCGAAACTACTACTGCAGGCAGTGTGCGAACGCCGACTCGCCGGCAGCCGAGGCCAGTAGTCGACGAACGGTCGAGGCGGCGCCCGACCGGGAGACCGGCCGATCGCCGGACTCCGCCGACGGTGACCGCGATCCCGAACCTGATCACGCCTGATACGGTCTGCTGTAACGATTTACCGGTGGAACCGCATGAAAGGTCCCGTCTGCACCGGAAATGACGTACAGCAGACCGTATGAAACGGGCCGCATCCCTCGGTATCAAACCGCCGCTGCGCGTAGTGCTCCCTCTCGCAGTCGGTGGGCGTGCGGGTCCGATGTTCGGCGTCGAATCCGACTGCACCGATCGATTCAGTACGTCCGTGTACGGATGCAGTGAACCCAACGATCGAGCAGAAGAGCCGTGATTCACAGCAGGGACCGTCCAATCACCGCTCACGATCGCTAACCGGTGACGGTTACTGGTACCGACTGTCATTACAATCTTATTATAATTGATGTGTGATAGCACATATGGGCTCCACCGATCCATACGGGCGGGCGATTCGAGACCACTACCTCGGCGAACGGGACGAACCGCTCATCGACAGAGACGGATCCGCGACTCGCGAACATCCCATCGAAGCGTTCTATTTCGAAGATGTGACCGGCGAAAGTGAAACGCAACGGTGGGTTGACGCCTGGCTCGACGGCCCGCTCCTCGATATGGGGGCGGGCGTCGGGACCGAGGCACTGTACTGGCAAGAACGACACGAAACGGTTGCCATCGAAATCAGCGACCACCTCGTTAAAACGATGCAAGACCGTGGTGTCGAGAACGCGTTGCGAGCGGATATGTTTGCCCTGCCTGATCGTTTCGATCGCAACCGATTCGCGTCGGTCCACGCGAAAGGAACCCAGGTCGGACTCGTCGGGTCGTTACAGGGGCTCAGACGTTTTCTCGGTGACCTCTCCCTCGTCACGAAATCAGCTGCCACCGCTGTTATCGACTTATACGATCCGGAACACGAGAGGGCGGTCGAGTTACTCGGATTCCGAGACGACCCGTCGCCGGGGCTCGCGTATCGTGTCTACCACTGCGAGTACGAGGGCGACGTGAGCGAGACGCTCTTGTTCCGTCTCGTTAGTCCGGACCGATTGCGGGAAGCAACGATCGGTACCGGGTGGGAGGTCGCCGAGATCAGCCGAAGCGATACCGGATACCACTACCGGGCAGCTTTGAGACGCGTTTAAATGACGTCCATCTCGCCCAGCCGTTCCGGCAGATAGGTGTCCGTCACGAAATCGAGCCCTCGAGCGGCGAGCGACTGCTGTTCGGACTTCTTCCCGATCTCGAGTTGCAACTCGATCTGTTCCTCCCAGTAGTCCGTCTGGAAGCGCGGGTCCTCGAGTTCGCTCTCGAGGGCGTTGATGTCCGAGTCGCTGAGCGGATCGGTCGGGAGGTCGTACTCGACGATATCGGCG